>JBFZEF010000010.1:0-22959 GCA_041307045.1 Halioglobus sp. | reverse complement strand
GGAGCTGGTGGAACGACACAACCTGCTCGTCATCAGCGATGAGGTCTACGAGCACCTGGTGTTCGACGGTCGCTGCCACCACAGTGCCCTGGCGTTCCCGGGGCTGCGGGCGCACAGCTTTGTGCTGTTCTCCTTCGGCAAGACCTTCAGCGTCACCGGCTGGAAGACCGGTTACTGCGTAGCGCCCGCGCAGCTGACGCGGGAACTGCGCAAAATCCACCAGTTCGTGTGCTTTGTCGCGGTCACCCCGGTACAGCTGGCAGTGGCCGACTTCATGCAGGCGCAGCCCGACTACCCCGCCACCCTCGGCGCTTTCTACCAACGCAAGCGCGACCTGTTCTGCCGGGCGCTTGGCGGCTCCCGCTTCCGTCACATTCCCAGCGCCGGCACCTACTTCCAGCTGCTGGACTACAGCGCGCTCAGCCTCGAAGCGGATACCAGCGTGTGCGAGCAGTGGACCCGGCAGTACGGCATTGCCTCCATACCCATCTCGGTTTTCTATGACAGGCCGCCAGGCCAGCACTACCTGCGCTTTTGCTTTGCCAAGAGCGATGCAGTGCTGCAGGCGGCGGCGGAGCGATTATGCAGCATTTGAGCGTCACCCTGATCCAGTGTGAACTGGCCTGGGAACAACCCCGGGACAACCGGCAACAGATCGGCAATATCATCGCCGGGCTGGCGGAGGCCACCGACCTCATCCTGCTGCCGGAAATGTTCACCACCGGGTTTTCCATGAATGCCCTGGCCAACGCCGAACCGCCCGGCGGCGACACCGAGCAATGGCTGCGGGAACTGGCCGTGCGCCACGACTGCGCCCTGGCGGGCAGTATCGCCGTCAAGGCCGACCACGGGGTGTACAACCGGATGCTGTTCGCGACCCCGGCGGGAGTGCAGCACTACGACAAGCGCCACCTGTTTCGCATGGCGGGGGAGCACAACCGCTACCTGCCGGGAACAGAGCGGGTTGTGGTCGACTGGCGCGGCTGGCGCATCCTGCTGCAGGTCTGCTACGACCTGCGCTTTCCCGTGTTCAGCCGCAACCGGGAGGACTACGACCTGGCACTGTACGTGGCGAACTGGCCATCTGCACGGCGCCAGCACTGGCGCCAGTTGCTGGTGGCCAGGGCGATCGAGAACCTCGCCTGCGTAGCCGGGGTGAATCGTATCGGCAGTGACGCCAGGGGGCTGGATTACAGCGGGGACAGTCTCGCCATCGCCGCGGATGGAACCGTGTTATGCGACATGGCAAATGAAAACGGCGCCGCCAGGGTAGTCCTGAGCGGCGCCGCCTTGCAAAGTTATCGAGAGGGTTTTCCCTGCCAGCTGGACGCGGATAGCTTCCAGCTGGGCTGAGGAAAATCAGTCGGTGTACTCGACCTCCAGGGTAGCCATTACCCGCCTGTTCTGGGCGCGACCTTCAGCAGTATCGTTGCTCGCTACCGGCCGCGACTCGCCATAGCCCACCGCGTTCAGGCGCGAGGCGGCGATGCCGTGGGTGTTGACCAGCATATCCGCCACAGCCCGGGCGCGGCGTTCAGACAGTGCCTGGTTGTATTCCTCGGAACCGACGCTGTCGGTATGCCCCTCGATGGTCACATCCACCTGGTCGAAGCGCTTGAGGAACTCGGCCAGCTCAGCAAGGTCGCCGAAGAACTGTTCGGTGACCACGGATGAGTCAAAGGCGAAGTTCACCTTCAGCTTGATGGAGGCCACCTGGGCGACCGGCAGCGGGCAGCCGGTGGCGTCCACGCGGGTGTTGGGCGGCGTGCCAAGGCAGGCGTCGACGTCATCGCAAACGCCGTCACCGTCTTCATCCGGGCAGGCGGTCGGCGCGGCCGGGGCCGCAGCCTGCACTGTACCGAAGAAGTAGTTGAGGCCGAGGTAGGCGATAGTGTCGTTGTTGCTCTTGTCCACGTTGTAGACGGTGCGGCCATCGAGGCTCGCGCCGAAGCGCGGGGTGAACATCCAGCGCACACCCAGGCCGGCATTGACGGTTGTGTCTTCAGTCTTCTCGCCGCCTGAAAAGGAGGGGTTTTCGGAGAAATAACCGGCGCCCACCACGGCGTAGGGACGCAGGGTTCCGCCACTGTTGATGTAACTGCCGCCGTACATCCTCATGCCGAGGTTGGCCAGCACTACTTCTGTGTTGGTAGCGCCGGGGATCGCCTCGTTGTGGGCGTCATCCTGGGCGTAGGACACCTCAGCTGCCCACATATCGCTGAATGCCCACTCCAGGCCGGCAAAGGGCGTGTTCATGTCACCCAGCTCGCGGTCACTGCTGAAATACCAGCGCGCGGCACCGGCGTTGAGCGTCAGTGGGACTTCGGCCGCTGCAACAGGGGCAAGGCCGGTAAACGCAAGACCCAGTGCTGCTCCCGCAGCCAGAATTTGCTTTCTCATTTTTAAGGAACTCCTGTCCATGGTTAACGAATACGCGGAGAATAGCACCGGTTCGGGCCATTTCCACCGAATTTTGTGGTCATTTTACGCTAAAGGGACCGGTAAAACCACACGCGTCTCACCAGCCCAGCACGGTCTTGACGAACGGTATCGACAGGGCCCGCTGCTGCACCAGGGAGGCCTTGTCCAGCGTTCCCAGCAGGTCCAGCAGGGCCTCCATGTCCCGCGCCGAGCGGGATATGAGGTAGCTGCAGACTTCCCGGCTCAGGCTCAGTCCCCGGCGCCGGGCCCGGAACTGCAGAATAGCGATTTTTTCCTCGTCACCCGCCTGTGCCAAGTGGTAGACAATACCCCAGGCAAGGCGCGAGCGAAGGTCCGGCAGGTCCACCCCCAGGGCGCGGGGCGCGGCGTTGCCGGACACCAGCAGGGCGCAACCGCGCTGGCGCGCCCGGTTACAGAGGTGGAACAGGGCCAATTCCCAGTCCGCCCGTCCCAGCACCCTGTCCACATCGTCCAGGCAGACCAGGTCCAACGCCTCGACTCCCTGCACTACCTCCTCGGGCCTGTGGTCGGCCAGCTCTCGCAGCGGCAGATACAGGGCTCCGCCGGCCCCGGCGAGTTGACAACTCGCCTGCAACAGGTGGGACTTGCCGACCCCCTCGGGCCCATAGATATAGATCATCGCCTCGCCGCTGCCCGCCGCCTGCTCCTGCAGGGCGGCGACAAGCGGCAGGGTCGCGGGCGAGGGCAGGAAGTTGTCGAAGGTGGCCTCGTCCCGCAGCTGCACCGGCAGGGGCAGCTGCCGCTGGCTCGGATCGCTCACTCAGTCGCCGCCGTAGATGTCGCTGGCCCGGTAGTGATCGAGTGCGTGGCGCAGGAATACCGCGATGACCGCCGCCACCGGCAGCGCCAACACCACACCGACGAACCCCGCCAGCTGTCCGCCCGCCATCAGGGCGAAAATCACGGCGACGGGGTGCAGGCCGATCCGATCCCCCACCAGTATCGGGGTCAGCACCATGCTCTCCAGTAGCTGGCCGGCTCCGAACACCAGCAGCACCCAGAACAGCACGGTCCATTCCCCGAACTGGGCATAGGCCGCAATGCAGGATGCCAGGACACCCACCGCAAAACCAAGGTAGGGCACCAGGCTGGCCAGGCCCGCTATCACCCCCAGCAGCAGGGCGAGCTGCAGGCCGACCAGCCACAGGCCGAAGCCATAGACAACACCGAGCGTACACATCACCAGAAACTGGCCCCGCAGGAAAGCGCCCACAACCTCGTCGGCCTCGCCAGCGACCTGCGCCACCTTCCCCTGCCATATCACCGGCAGCACATGCAGGCCCTTCTCTATCAGGTGGTCCCAATCACGCATCAGGTAGAACGCCACCACCGGCACCAGTGCGAGGTTGGCCAGGCCGAGCAGCAGGCTGGCGCCGGAACCAGACACCTGCACCAGGGTCTGGGCCGTGATCCTGCCCAGGGATTGCCAGTGTTCGGCCAGTTGTCCGGACCAGTCCAGCCGGGGCAGCCGCTCCATGGTCAGGTCGAATCGTTGCTGCGCCCAGGGCAGGGCCTCATTGGCAAACCAGCTGTAGATTGCCGGGATCTTGGCCACCAGCAGATCGAGCTGGTGCAGCAGCATCGGCACCGCGAGAATCATGGCCAGGGCCACCAGCAGGGTAAAGACAAGGAAAACCACCACCACGCCGAGGGTGCGACTCAGTCCGCGCCGCTCGAGCGCATCCACCAGCGGGTCGCCCAGATAGGCGACCAGCGCTCCCAGCACGAAAGGCGACAGAATCGGTTGCAGCAAATAGAACAGGAGCGCGCCGAGCGCACCCGCCACCAGGGCCAGTGGCCAGCGATTGCGCAGGGACCCCGCCTCGGGTGCTATTTCTGCCACTGGTAGCTCAGTTCAGGCCCCGGACCGGCGGGCCCCGGGGCAACGGCGGGAACCGGGCCGGCGAGCCCAGGGCCAACGGGTCCAAGGCCGGCGAGTCCCGGGGCATCGAGCCCCGGGCCAACCGCGGGAATCGGGACCAGCCGCCTGTTGAGCTCGATGATGGACGCCAGCTGGGCCGCCCCCGCCTTGGCCTTGAGGTTCAGGGTCACAGTATCCCCACGCACCGATTGCACATCGGCCCGCTCAATCAGCTCAAGGCCCTCGAGCCAGGTAATCACCGCCGCGTAATCCGCGTAGGTCGTCACCCCGCTCACCGCCAGGGTGACGTCGCCGCCAGCGGACGACGCCGCCACCGCATAGCGCGCCGCCATGGTCTCGGCCACCAGCGCCGCCCCGTCACGCACGAACAGTTCTTCGCTTGCCACGGTGGAGGTGCGCTGGACCCGGTTGTCGCCCTGGAGGAAACTCCACTCCCCTGTGGCGCCCCCGCCCTCGAGCAGGGACACCCGGCCCACCAGGATATCCCGCAGCTGGTAGCGCGCCGAGGCAGGCACCAGCGCCGGGTCATCCAGGTTCCAGGCCTGTTCAGGGGTCAGGGCCGCGGCGTCCTCTGCGTCATGGGTCGGGAGCTGGATCGGAACGCCACGGCGGGCAAATTCGCCCTGCACTGCCGCCATCAGCGCGGGCGCGGTAGCGGCGTTGAGAAACACGCGGCCGGCGGCGTCCTCGATCACCAGCCACACCAGCACCGCCGGCCTGTTCGCGGTCCAGATAGGCGCACCCGCCCCGACCACCAGGCCGGTGACATAGGCACCGTCGAACGACAGCTTGACTGACGTTTGCGGAGGGACGCCCGGACCCTTGTGGTAGGAGTACCGTTCTACCCGGTTCCTGGCATCGCCCAGCGCCTTCGAGATCGTCGGGTTGCTCAGGACCTGGGTGCTGCCGGAGACCTTGACCAGCACGTCTGACAGCCCCTGCCGCGCGGCCCGGGCCAGTTCCGCCGCGGACTGGTCGGCTACCGCCACCTCGGCCTCGTACAGGTCCTGGACCAATTCGGCCCTGGCAGCACCCGCTAGCGACGTCAGCGCAAGCGCGAACCCGACGCCGCGCACAATATGCTTGATCAAACTCGTCTCCCGAGCTGCGGTAAAGGGCGCATTGTAGCAGGACTGCAGGGGCGCCGGGGAAGGGTGAAATTGTCCCCTGCGGGATGAACTGGGTGAGGATTGTCGCTAGAATAGCCGCCCTCAGACCCCCACCCCCAAGGCCAGCGGACACTCCATGACGGAAGACAGCGGGAAAACCTCTCTCAGCTACAAGGATGCCGGCGTCGATATCGATGCCGGCAACGCCCTGGTCGAGCGCATCAAGGGGGTCTCCCGCCGCACCACCCGGCCCGAAGTGCTCGGCGGGCTCGGGGGGTTCGGCGCACTGTGCGAGATCCCCGCCGGTTATCGCCAACCGGTCCTGGTTGCCGGCACGGACGGAGTCGGCACCAAACTCCGCCTCGCCATGGATATGGGTATCCACGACACCATCGGCATCGACCTGGTGGCCATGTGCGTCAATGACCTCGTGGTGGCCGGGGCGGAGCCGCTGTTTTTCCTCGATTACTATGCCACCGGTGCGCTCAATATCGATACCGCGGCGGCGGTGATCGCCGGCATCGGCACGGGCTGTGAGCTGGCAGGCTGTGCACTGGTGGGGGGCGAAACCGCCGAGATGCCAGGGATGTACGAGGGCGAGGACTACGACCTTGCCGGTTTCTGCGTCGGCGTCGTGGAAAAGTCAAAAATCATCGATGGCAGCGCGGTGCGGCCGGGAGACGTGCTGCTGGGCATCGCCAGCAGCGGGCCGCACTCCAACGGCTATTCCCTGATCCGCAAGATACTACAACGCAGTGGCGCTGACCTCGGGCAGCCCATGGGGAATACCAGCCTGGGCCAGGCCCTGCTGGCCCCGACCACCATTTATGTCAAGGCCCTGCTGCAGTTGTTCCAGCAGGTGCAGGTGAAAGCCCTCTCCCATATTACCGGCGGCGGCCTGCTCGAAAACCTGCCGCGGGTCCTCCCGGCCGGTTGCCGGGCAGTGATCGACACCGGCAGCTGGGAGTGGCCACCGGTATTCACCTGGCTGCAGGCAGAGGGCAAGGTCGCGCAACAGGAGATGTACCGCACCTTCAACTGCGGCGTGGGCATGGTGATCTGCGTGGCGACAGCAGAGCGGGACGCCGCGCTGGCACAGCTTGGCGCTGCCGGGCACCGCGCCTGGCAGATCGGCAGCATCGAGGCAGGCGATACCGCGGTCGAGCTGCTGCCGTGACCCACGCCGCCAGGGCTCGGCTGGCCGTCCTCATCTCCGGTCGCGGCAGCAACCTGCAGGCATTCATCGAAGCCAGCGCCAGCGGTGCGCTCAGCGCCGACATCGCCGTGGTAATCAGCAACAACCCCGCTGCCGCCGGCCTGCTGCTTGCGACAGGAGCTGGCATTCCCACCCGCTGCATCGACCATCGCGCGTTTTCCAGCCGCGAGGCTTTTGACGCGGCGCTGGCCGCGGAAGTCGGCCTCTGGGATGTGGACCTGGTGATTCTGGCGGGATTCATGCGCATCCTCACGCCGGCTTTCATCCAGCCTTTCAGCGGCCGCCTGCTGAATGTGCACCCCTCACTGCTGCCCAGGTACCCCGGCCTGAATACGCACCAGCGGGCGCTGGACGCGGGTGACCGCGAAGCCGGGGTAACGGTGCACTTTGTCACATTGGAACTGGATGGCGGACCGCCTATCATTCAGGCAAGGGTGCCAATCCTGCCCGGCGATACGGCCCGGTCACTGGCAGACCGGGTCGTCGTGCAGGAGCACCGCATCTATCCGCTGGCAGCGCAATGGGCCATTGCGGGACGCCTGCAGCTGACTGATCACGGAGCCTGCCTCGATGGTGAGCCGATACCGGCAACAGGCATTTACTACTCCACGGAGGACGTTAAAGCGCCAGGCTGAAATCCTCCCGGTGCTGCTGCTTGCCCTGCTCACCGGCCTGACCGGCACTGTCGCCGCCGCGGACCATTCTCCCCCGCTGCGGCCCTACACCGCACACTACAAGGCCAGCGCCAGGGGCCTGGACCTCCATATCACGCGCAAGCTGGAAGCATACGAGGACGGGCGCTACGTGCTTACCAGCGGGGGCAAGATCCTGGTGATCGGTTTCCAGGAAATCAGCATGTTCAGGATCGAGTCTGGACACATCCGGCCCCTGTCCTATGTCTACCAGAATACCGGCCTGGTGAGTCGCCGCAAGGAACTCCGCTTCCCGCCGGACCGGGGCGTGATCAGGAGCCTGTACAAAGGCCAGTGGTACGAGCTGCCTTACGCCGATAACACGCTCGATCGCATGAGCCAGCTGGAACAGTTGCGCCTCGCGCTCATGGCGGACCCCGCCGCGGCGAAGGATGTCACCCTGCGGGTGGCAGATGGCAAACGCTCGAAAGACTCGCGTCTGGTGCTGGTCGGGAACGAAACCCTGCAAACGCCCCTGGGGGCAGTCGACACCGTGCACTACCAGCGCCTGCACACCTCGGCGCAGCGCACATCCGATTTCTGGTTCGCACCGGCATGGGATTACCTGCTGGTCAGGACCGTCCACGTGGAAAATGGGGACCCGGTGGAGATGACCCTCAGCGGCGCGACCCTCGGCGGTGACATCGTCGGCAGCCACTGACGGCTGCGGCCGAGGGGGCGTCTAGGGGCGCCCTCAGCGTCCATGCGAACAGGGGTTTCGCGGACCTACTGCATCAGGCCTTGGGCAGGGTGACGCCGGTCTGCCCCTGGTACTTCCCGCCGCGGTCCTTGTAGCTGACTTCGCAGACCTCGTCTGACTCGAAAAACAGCATCTGGGCCACGCCCTCGTTGGCGTAGATCTTGGCCGGGAGGGTGGTCGTGTTGGAAAACTCCAGCGTGACATGCCCTTCCCATTCCGGCTCCAGGGGCGTCACATTGACGATGATGCCGCAGCGGGCATAGGTTGATTTGCCGAGGCAGATCGTCAACACATTGCGGGGAATGCGAAAATACTCCACGGTGCTGGCCAGGGCGAAGGAGTTGGGGGGTATGACGCAGACATCGCCCACCACGTCAACGAAGCTGTTGGCATCGAAGTGCTTGGGATCAACGGTGGCCGAGTTGATATTGGTGAACACCTTGAACTCGCGCGCGCAACGCACATCGTAGCCATAGCTCGAGGTGCCATAGGATATCAGGCGGTTGGCGCCGTCCGTGCGCACCTGCCCCGCCTCGAAGGGTTCGATCATGCCGTGCTGGCTGGCCATCCGGCGAATCCATTTATCTGATTTTATGCTCAAGTGACACCCTTAATATTCAGTCATGCC
This sequence comes from Halioglobus sp., assembly GCA_041307045.1. GTDB lineage: Bacteria > Pseudomonadota > Gammaproteobacteria > Pseudomonadales > Halieaceae > JARRPM01. The sequence goes on along the minus strand of JBFZEF010000010.1, from coordinate 14,269 downwards.
TTCAGTCGTCTGAAATACTGATTGCCGGAAACTCCCGATCGGCGTCGCCGCTTTCCAGCGTCGCATGGATGGCCCTGGCGATCTCCAGGAAAATGGCTGTTACCAGCGACTCGGGCTCAGCCACCACCGTGGGCCGGCCCGAATCGGTCTGCTCGCGAATCGACAGGGCCAGGGGCAGGCTGCCCAGCAGGTTCACGCCGTATTCCCGGGCTATGCGCTGGCCGCCGTCGGCGCCGAAAATATGCTCGCGGTGGCCGCAGTTACTGCAGACGTGAACGGCCATGTTCTCAACCACCCCGAGGATGGGAATGTCGACCTTGCGGAACATCTCGATTCCCTTCTGGGCATCCATCAGGGCGATATCCTGGGGGGTGGTCACAATGACTGCCCCGGCCACGCTGGCCTTTTGCGACAGGGTCAGCTGGATATCACCGGTACCCGGCGGCATGTCGATGACCAGGTAGTCCAGCTCCCCCCACAGGGTCTGTTCCAGCATCTGCGCCAGGGCGCCGCCGGCCATGGGCCCGCGCCAGACCATCGGGGTGCGCTCGGTGACCAGGTACCCCATCGACATGGTCTTGAGGCCGTGGGCCTCCACCGGCAGCAGGTACTTGCCGTCCTGCTGCCGGGGCTGCGTACCCTCGGCAACACCGAGCATCATCTGCTGGCTGGGGCCGTAGATATCCGCATCCAGCAGGCCCACCTTCATGCCCAGCACCTTGAGGGCAAGCGCCACATTGACCGCCGTGGTGGACTTGCCGACTCCGCCCTTGCCGGAGGCAATCGCGATGATATGTCTGATTTCGTTCATACTTGCCTGTCTTTGAGGTGATGGCGAAGGGGCCGTGCCGGGCGCGCAATCGCCGGCCGTTTGCCGAGGTAGCTGCGACGGCAGTATAAGGACATGGCGACGGTTCAACAACGACATCCGGGCGCGGATGAAAAACCCCGGTAAAAACGCTATAGTGGCGCCCCTTTTTCCGGCACACGGACAACCGACGCCCATGGCCCCGACCAGCCCGCGCAAAATACTGGTAACCAGCGCCCTGCCCTATGCAAACGCGCCGCTGCACCTGGGTCACATGCTGGAGCAGGTCCAGGCCGACATCTGGGTACGGTTCCAGAAATCGCGCGGACACGACTGCCTGTACGTGTGTGCGGACGACGCCCACGGCACCGCTATCATGCTGGCCGCGGAGAAGCAGGGCATATCGCCGGAACAGCATATCGAGCGGATCCGCGCGGACCACGAGCGCGACAGCGCCGGCTTCCTGATCGACTTCGCCAATTTCCACACTACCCACTCCCCGGAAAATCGCTACTGGGCGCAGGAGATCTATCGCCGCCTGAAGGCCAACGGCCACATCGCCTCGAGGGCCATCACCCAGGCGTTCGACCCCGAGAAGCAGCTGTTCCTCGCCGACCGCTTCATCAAGGGCAGCTGTCCGCGCTGCAAGGCGCCGGACCAGTATGGCGATAACTGCGAGGCCTGCGGCGCCACCTACACCCCCGCCGAGCTGATAAACCCCATCTCCGCCATTTCCGGGGCAACCCCTATCCAGAAGGAGTCCATCCACTTCTTCTTCAAGCTGCCGGAATTTGAATCCATGCTGAGAAAGTGGCTGGACTCGGACACACTGCAACCCCAGGTGGCCAACAAGCTGCGCGAGTGGACTGACGGCGGCCTGCAGGAGTGGGATATCAGCCGGGATGCGCCCTACTTTGGTTTTGAAATCCCCGATGAGCCAGGCAAGTACTTCTATGTCTGGCTGGACGCGCCCATCGGTTACATCGCCAGCTTCCAGAACTACTGCGAACGCACCGGCCACCCCTTCGAGCCCTACTGGCTGCCGGGTGGCGATACCGAGCTCTACCACTTCATCGGCAAGGACATCATCAATTTCCACGGCCTGTTCTGGCCCGCCATGCTGCATTCGGCGGGATTGCGCACTCCCACCGCGATTTTTGTCCACGGCTTCCTCACGGTCAACGGCACCAAGATGTCCAAGAGCCGGGGCACGTTTATCAATGCCAGCACCTACCTGGAGCACCTGGATGCTGAATACCTGCGCTACTATTTCGCCGCCAAGTTGAGCGCTGCGGTCGATGACATCGACCTCAACCTGGACGATTTCGTGCAGCGGGTGAATTCGGACGTGGTGGGAAAAATCGTCAATATCGCCAGCCGCTGCGCGGGCTTCCTCGCCAAAGGCTTCGACAACACACTGGCACGGACCTGCGCGGAACCCGAGCTGCTCGCCCAGTTCATCGCCCGCGGCGAGACCATCGCGAGCCTGTACGAAGAGCGGGAATTCAACAAGGCCATGCGCGAAATCGTGGCCCTGGCAGACCGCGCCAACCAGTATATCGATGAGAAAAAGCCCTGGCAGCTGGCCCGGCAGGAGGGCGGCGCTACTGAAGTCCACGCCGTCTGCAGCGTGGGCGTTAATCTGTTCCGGGTGCTGATGACCTACCTCAAGCCGGTGCTGCCGGCGATGGCGGCCAAGGCCGAGTCATTCCTGGCCTGCTCGCTGGACTGGACCGAACTGCACCAATCCCTGGAAGGGCGTCGCCTCGGCACCTTCGAGCCGCTGCTGACGCGGGTTGACAGCAAGCAGGTGGAGGCCATGGTGGAAGCCGGCAAGGCAGCGGCGCCCGCCGGCGCGGTAGCGCAGGCGCCAGCGCCAGAGCAGGTTGCGAGCGACACCATCGCGCTTGAGGACTTCGCCCGGGTGGACCTGCGCATCGCCGAGATCGTGGCGGCGGAAGTGGTGGAGGGGGCCGATAAACTACTGCGGCTGACACTGAGCCTGGGCGACAGCCACAGGCAGGTATTCGCCGGTATCCGCAGCGCCTACGAACCCGCGGACCTGGTGGGCAAGCTGACCGTCATGGTGGCCAACCTGGCGCCGCGCAAAATGCGTTTCGGGGTTTCCGAGGGCATGGTGCTGGCGGCAGGCCCCGGGGGCAAGGAGCTGTTCCTGCTCGAACCCCACGCCGGCGCGCGACCCGGCATGCAGGTGAAATGATCCGCCGCCCACGGCTGCGTGGGGGGCGCCATCGCGCAATTGTTTTCCGGGAAAATAGTCCATACCATAGCGCAGTCCGACACGTCCGCGGGGCCGTGTTCAAGCGAGAACAGCCATGCTGGCAGACTACTCAATCCTGTTGATCGGGGCGATCCTGGTAAATAATTTCGTACTGGTCCAGTTCCTGGGCCTGTGCCCCTTCATGGGTGTCTCCAACAAGCTGGAGAGCGCCATGGGCATGGCCATGGCAACCACCTTCGTGCTGACCCTGGCATCCGCCTGTAGCAACCTGGTCTACCAGTTCCTGCTGCTTCCACTCGGGCTGGGCTATCTCAAGACCATCGCCTTCATCCTGGTTATCGCCGCCGTGGTGCAATTTACCGAGATGGTGGTGCGCAAGACCAGCCCCCTGTTGTACCGCGTGCTGGGGATTTACCTGCCCCTGATCACTGTCAACTGCGCGGTGTTGGGTGTGGCCCTGCTCAATGTCGGCAGGGACCACAACTTCCTGCAGGCACTGTTTTACGGTTTTGGCGCTGCGGTAGGTTTTTCCCTGGTACTGGTGCTGTTTGCAGCGATGCGCGAACGCCTCAACGTGGCCGACGTGCCGGAACCTTTCAAGGGCCCGGCGCTCGGGATGGTCACTGCGGGGCTGATGTCGCTGGCTTTCATGGGCTTTGCCGGGCTCGTATAGCGCGTGCTGGAAATCCTGACCCAATATCCCCTGTTGGCCGCCCTGCTTGCCATGGTCGGGCTCGGTGCCGGTTTCGGCGCCGTGCTGGGCTTTGCGGCCGTGCGGTTCAAAACCGAGGGCAATCCCATCGCCGACCAGATCAACGCACTGCTGCCCCAGACCCAGTGCGGCCAGTGCGGCTACCCCGGTTGCCGCCCTTACGCCGAGGCCATCGCCGGCGCGGGTGAAGCCATCAACAAATGTCCCCCCGGGGGCGAGGCAGGCATAAAGGCATTGGCCGCGCTGCTGGACGTGGAGGTCATACCACTGGATGCAGAGCACGGCGAGGAAAAAGTAAAAGCCGTCGCTTTTATCCGGGAGGAGGAATGTATCGGCTGCACCAAATGCATCCAGGCCTGTCCCGTCGATGCGATCCTTGGGGCGGCCAAGCAGATGCACACGGTCATCGCCAGTGAATGCACCGGCTGCGACCTGTGCGTGGAGCCCTGCCCGGTCGATTGCATCGAGATGATCGCAGCGCCGCCGAGCGTACAGACCTGGCACTGGCCGCTACCGGACCCCACCAGCCGTGAGCCGCAGATCATCGCCAGCGATGCCCTCCCGGCACAAGACCGGGCCGCATGAGGAAGATTTTCGATTTCCACGGCGGCATCCATCCGCCAGAGAACAAGCGCCAGTCCCTCGGGAGCCCGATTCGCGATGCGGGCATTCCCCCGGAGTTGGTGCTGCCCCTGTCCCAGCACATCGGCGCCCCCGCAACGCCGGTGGTCGCGGTGGGAGAACGGGTGCGCAAAGGCCAGCTGATCGCCGCGGCCTCCGGCGCTGTCAGCGTGCCGCTGCACGCCCCCACGTCAGGCACCATCGCGGCGCTGGAGGACCGGCTGGTCGCCCACCCGTCGGGCCTGTGCGCACCCTGTATCGTCATCACCACCGATGGCCGGGACGAGTGGATTGAGCTGGCGCCGACGCCCGATTACCGGGCCCTGGCAGCGCAGGAGCTGCTGGCGCGGATCCGCAACGGCGGTATTGCCGGGATGGGAGGCGCCGGTTTTCCCGCGGCCGTCAAGCTGTCGACCCGGCCAGGCAGCAGCGTGGCGACGCTCATCATCAACGGCACCGAATGCGAACCCTATATCACCGCCGACGATATCCTGATGCGGGAGCAGCCCGACCGCATCGTCGAGGGGGTAAAAATTCTCATACACCTGCTGCAGCCGGGTGAAGTCCTGATCGGGGTCGAGGACAACAAGCCCGAGGCCATCGCCGCCCTCACCGCTGCCGCCGCCGGCTCCGCTATCGAGGTGGTGTCCTTCCCCACCAAGTACCCCTCGGGCGGAGAGAAGCAGCTGATCGAGATACTCACCGGGAAGCAGGTGCCCAGCGGCGGCTTGCCCCTCGATGTCGGGGTTATCTGCCAGAACGTGGGCAGCGTCGCCGCCATCCATGATGCTGTGGTTCTCGGGAGACCGCTGCTGTCCCGCATCACCACGGTGACCGGCGATGCGGTACGCGAACCGGGTAATTTTCACGTGCTGCTGGGCACACCGATGAATTACCTGCTGGCCCGGGCAGGCTACCAGCCCGACAGGAACCGGCGCCTGATCATGGGCGGCCCGATGATGGGCTTCACCGTGCCGGACGCCCGTGTGCCGATCGTGAAAACCACCAATTGCCTGCTCGCCCCCAGCGACGCCGAGCTGCCCGCGCCGCCGCCGGCACAGGCCTGTATCCGCTGCGGTTTGTGCGCCCAGGCCTGCCCGGCGAGCCTGCTGCCCCAGCAGTTGTTCTGGTTTGCCCAGGCGAGGGAGTTCGACAAACTGGAGCGCCACAACCTGTTCGACTGCATCGAATGCGGCGCCTGCTCCTGGGCCTGTCCCAGCGCAATTCCTCTGGTGCAGTACTACCGCGCCTCGAAGGCCGAAATACTCGAGCTGCGACGGGAACACGCCAGGGCCGAACAGTCCCGCGCACGCTTTGAGGCCCGGCAGCAACGTATTGAACGGGAGGAAGCGGCCCGGGAAGCCAGGCGCGCAGCGCGCAAGCAGGCTGCGCAGCAGCGGGCCCAGGCTGAAGCCGGCGCCGGCGCCGGCGATGAGGACCCGATCCAGGCGGCGATTGATCGCGCCAGGGCCAGGAAGGCGGCACAGCAGGCGGCTATCCCCGATGCCACGGAGGAGCGGGACAAGCTGGAGAAGGTAGTGGTCACGACTCGTTCACGCCTGGAGACCGCCAGCGCCAAACTGCAGCAGGCCCGGGACGAGGGCAGTGACTTGGTGGATGCGCTGCAACTGGGCGTGGACAAAACCCGGGCAAAACTCGAGGCGGCGGAGCGGGCGCTGCAGGCATTCGCGAGCCGGGAAGGGTCCGCGCCCCAGGCAGGCGAGCCCGCCGATGCGGCCGCGGCAGCCATCGCCAGGGCCCAGGCAGCCCGGGCCCAGGCGGTCGCCATGGATCCCGCGGAAAAAGCCCGCAGCCAGCTTGAGGGCCTGGAACAGCGCCTGGAGAAAACCCGCGCCAGGCTGGCGCAGGGCCGCAGCAGCGGAGAGGAGGAGAAAATTATCGTAGCGCTGGAGGCAACGCTGGTCCGGCTGGAGCAACAGGTGAGCGCGACCCGGGACCAGCTGACTGCCATGGAGCGCAGCTGAGATGGCACTGCTGCGTATCACCTCTCCCCATGCCCACGGCCCCATGAGCACACCGCGGGTGATGCAACAGGTGCTGCTGGCGACCGTCCCCGGCGTCCTGGTACTCACCCACTTCTTCGGCTTTGGCGTGTTAGTGAACATCGCCTGGGCCTGCGCGGTGGCGCTGGCCTGCGAAGCCCTCGCGCTCGCCTTGCGCCGCCGGCCGATCGCATTTTACCTCAAGGACTGCAGCGCCCTGGTGACCGCGACCCTGCTCGCCATCGCCCTGCCGCCCTACTCGCCCTGGTGGCTTATTGCCGTAGGCATCGCCTGCGCCATACTGCTGGCGAAACACCTGTACGGCGGCCTCGGTTACAACCCCTTCAACCCCGCCATGGTGGGCTATGTGATCCTGCTCATCTCATTTCCGGTGCAGATGACGGCCTGGACCCCGCCGCGGGGACTGGGGGAGTTGCCGGGGATCGTCGATGCACTACAGGCATGCTTCTGGCCCGGGCGCTTCGATGGTACGACCATGGCCACGCCGCTGGATATCGTGCGGCAGAATAGCAGCCTGCTGTTGGCGGATCTCTATGAGCGCACCCCGCAGTTCGGGCGCTGGGCGGGCCTGGGCTGGGAATGGGTCAACCTGGCCTTTCTGGCCGGTGGCGCCTGGCTGCTGTACCGGCGCATCTTCAGCTGGCACGCGCCGGTGGCCATGCTGGCCAGCCTGAGCCTGTTCGCAGCGATATTCTATGACGGCGGCAGCTCTGCCAGCGGTGGTTCCCCACTGTTCCACCTGCTCAGTGGCGCCACCATGTTTGGCGCGTTTTTTATTGTCACGGACCCGGTCACCTCCGCCGTATCCGTGCGCGGCCGCCTGTTGTACGGGGCGATGATCGGCGCGCTCGTTTACATAATCCGGGTGCGGGGCAACTATCCCGACGCCGTCGCCTTCGCCGTGCTGATCATGAACTTTGCCGCCCCGTTTATCGATAACTATACCCAGCCCCGCAGCTACGGCCACCAGGGCAGGCGGGAGGACAGCTGACATGCTGAGGCAGTCCATCACCCGCAACAGTTTGTTACTGGCGGCGTTCGCGGTTTGCACCGCACTGCTCCTGGCCGGCACCTATCTTTCCACCCGGGAGAGAATCGCCGAACAAAAGCGCATGGCCGAGGAAAAGGCCCTGCTGGAAATCATACCGCGGGAACGCCATGACAATTCCATGCTGGACGACGTCATTGCGGTAGGCCCCGAAGCCGCCGGCCTGGGCCTGGCGGAGACCAGGCGAATTTATATTGCCCGCAGGGATGAGGCTGTCGTGGCAGCTATTATTCCGGTCACGGCTCCCGACGGCTACAACGGCGACATCGAACTCATCGTCGGGGTCAACGCCGACGGCAGCATCGCCGGCGTGCGCGTCCTCAGCCACAAGGAAACGCCAGGATTGGGCGACAAGGTGGACCTGCGCAAATCAGACTGGATTCTGGGTTTCAACGGGCGCTCACTGAATAACCCGGGGCTGGCCGGTTGGGCAGTCAGCAAGGACAAGGGCGTGTTCGACCAGTTTACCGGTGCCACCATCACACCCAGGGCGGTTGTCGCCGCCACCCTGCGCGCCTTACAGTTCGCAGATGCACACAGCAAAACGCTGTTCGCGCGCCCGGGCAATGCCCCGGAGACAGGCCCGGTAACGGATCCGGAAACAGTCCCGGATGAAGGAGAGCAATGATGTCGGAAGTGAGCTACAAAGAGCTCTCGCTCAACGGCCTGTGGAAGAACAACCCCGCCATGGTCCAGCTGCTGGGCCTGTGCCCGCTGCTGGCGGTAAGCGGCAGCGTGGTCAATGCCATGGGCCTCGCCGCTGCAACCACCCTGGTGCTGTTGTGTTCCAACTCGGCGGTATCACTGATCCGCAATATCGTCTCCGATGCCGTCCGCCTGCCGGCCTTCGTCATGATCATCGCCGCGGCCGTGACCTGCACCGAACTGCTGATGCAGGCTTTCGCTTTCGAACTGTACGAGATACTCGGCATATTCCTGCCCCTGATCACCACCAACTGCGTCATTCTCGGGCGGGCCGATGGTTTCGCCAGCCGCCACAGCCTGGCGCCGGCCGCCTATGACGGACTGATCATGGGTGCAGGTTTCGGGCTGGTGCTGATACTGCTGGGTGCCCTGCGGGAGCTACTGGGCACCGGCGCGCTGTTCGCCAATATGGATCTGCTGTTCGGCCCCGCCGCCGCCAGCTGGGAAATAACCGTCATCGATGACTACCCGAATTTCCTGCTGGCGGTCTTACCCCCGGGCGCCTTCATATTTACCGGCCTGATCATTGCCGCCAAGAATCTGGTGGATTCCAATATCAAGAGGCGCCAGGCGGCCCTCAGGGCCCCGCCGGTAAAGGGCGCCAGGCGAGTCAGGGTAACGGGGAATGTTTCCTAGGCTGGAGCCGGGTGATCGCTGGTCACCAGCGCCAGGGTATCCAGCAACTCGTCGACCGCGGCATCGTCCATGCCGGCGTTTTCCTCATCACAGCTATAGGTGATGTAGAGCAGCGTGGCGCCGTGCATCAGATACCACTCCCGGATGGCGCTTGCCTCCTCCACAAACCGGCTCTGCACGCCCTCGAATTCCCCCAGAGTCACCCTGCGCCACTCCAGGGCCTGCTCCGACTCGGCGCAGGCTATGTTCCGGACTTCGGCCAGGTCAAATTCTCCCTGCTCCTTGTGCAGGGTGGATATCTCGATGCAACCGACGTTGTCCCGGTCGCCCACCAGGATGCTTTCCTCCTCGGACTCCGCCCACCACTCCGGAGGCAGGGCCATCGTCCACCACTCGGTTTCCAGCACATTCATCTCAGCTCTCCTGCCCCGCCAGCCGCAGGGACATCAGCAATGCGTCTTCTCTGCCCATTGCGGTTGAATAGTAGTTCCTGCGTACACCATCAAGCTGGAAGCCCAGCCTTTCATAAAGCCTGCGGGCCGCCGAGTTCGAAGCGCGCACTTCGAGGTAGCAGCGCAGGGCGCCGCCGCGACCAGCTTCGGCCAGCGCAGTTGCCAGCAACGCCTGACCCAGGCCCCTGCCCCGCGCCGACGGGTGCACCGCGATATTGTGGATAGAGGCCTCATCGAGAACCAGGGAAAGGACCACGAATCCCAGTAACTGCTCCCCGTCACGAACCACGAGGGCGCTGTGTGCACCATCCGGCATCGCGGCACAGGCGCCAGCGAACTGGTTTTCGCTCCAGGGACTCGGGTTGACCAGCTTATCCAGCAGCGCCAGCGCAGCGACATCGCCGGGCTGGGCCTGGTGCACCACCCCGGGAGGGCTCACGCCGACTGAATCAGCGATCGCAGATCCCGCCACACCTGCTTTTTGAGCAGGGGATCGCGCAATATATCGGCGGTGCTGGCGGTACGCACGACCCGGGGGCAGGCCAGCTGCTCCAGCGAAACCCGCTCCTCGCAGGCTCGCCCCAACAGGACCAGGCCTTTGCAATCAGCCAGTTCCAGCTTGCGCTGGATAAAGGCGGCGAGGCCAGCCCGGGCGGCCTGCTCTCCCTGGTCCAGCTGCTGGTTCGAGTGCATGGGCCAGTCGAATTGGCTGACCGCAGCCCGGGCCGGGACCCGGCCACCGGGGTCGGCGCTATCGTTCCCGTAAACCATCACCAGCGCCTCGGCCATGGCCTGGACGAGTTGCGACTGCTGCGGCGATAGGGGGCTGTACAGCTCCTCAAGCCACAGCCAGCCGCCGCAGCTGATTGCCGCGATGCTGAACCGTGGAGCTGGCCCTCCCGGGGCGGGCCGGACTGCCGCAGCGGCGGGGGCGGGCGCGGGTTTGCCGTCATCCAGGCGCGGAATTTCCACTGGCGCTGCAGGCCGCCGCATGGGCCCGGCATCCGCCGGCGGGGCAGCTGCGGCCGGTGCCTGCGGCGCAGGAACAGCGCGCAGGAGGGCCAGGCGCCGGGTTTCAGCGGCGCCGGGTAACTGGCGCCGCGAAACATAGCTGTCCACGCCCATCGCCCGCAGGTATACCGAGCGCCGTATTTCATTCACCTGCGCGATCCCCCGCATCTCATTTTGTCCCAGTCTACCAGTTCCCATGGCCCACCATTGTCCATTCGCAATTAAACCGCTGCGCAGGCGTCAGACCCAGCGCCAGCCGTGTTGCCGGAAAAACGTGATCCCGGAGCGAATGAAGTACTTTACATGCTGAATCCCCTTCTTCGCGGCGTAACCCCCATGGTGCACGATCTGGATAGCGGGGTTGAAAACCAGCCGCCCCTGGCTGCCCAGCCGGATCGACAGGTCGAAATCCTCGAAATAGAGGAAATACCTGTCGCTGAAGCCTCCTACCGTTTGCAGCGCCTGGGTGCGAACCAACATGAAGCAGCCACTGGCCAACAGAATATCGGCTTCCTGGCTACCGCTGCACAGGTCGCGCATCTCATAACGATTGAGGCGCCGGCGAAACAGGCGCCGGATCCAGCGCGGCGCGAACGGGCGCAGCAGCAGCACAAAAAACGACGGGTAGCGCTTGCACAGGAACTCCTGGGTGCCGTCCTCTCCCCGCACCCTGGGGCTGAGCAGCACGATACTCCGGTCCTCCTGCATACAGGAGAGCCCGGTCAGCAGCGCGTCCTCGGCCAGTTCGGCATCCGGGTTCAACACCAGGTGGTAATCGCTCTGCTGATGCTGGATAGCAACATTGTGCCCGGCGCCGAAGCCTCGGTTATCCGGCAGGCCGCGGTACATCACGCTGAAAAATTTATCCGATGGCCAGGTGGTGATAGCGCCGGCGGCGCGCTGGCGAAAGTCAGGGTCGGATGAATTGTCCAGTATCTCCACCTGTACCCGCTCCACCCGGGACGCTTCATGGGCGACCCTGGATGCGCGCTGCAGGCTGCGCAATACCCTCTCCAGCATTTCAAGCGAGCTGTGATGCAGGACGATCGACACCGAGAGCCGGGTCCCGGTTGGCAGGTTTCTTTCCATGGCGCGCATGGTATCAGCTGTCGCGGCAGCGGCAATAACGCTGGTTCCGTGATGCCGGGACCGGGTTCGTCGAGAAATCGGCAAGTTCGGTCGCGTTGATATAGCTTCCGGGAATAACGTACTGCGAAATTATGCATGTGCAGTGCGCGCCCGGTGGAAGGTTGCCAAAATACTTTGTGTAGAAAATCACAAATAAGGCGTATCACCATGTTATTTATCGAGTTTTTGACATGCGGCGTGCTAACCTGTAAAAAGTCGATTGAATTGTTGACTCTCTGGCCGAACTCGCCAGAAACTGGGTGCAATGGATCATAAAAAAGCGCGCGATATAGCGGGCAAAAGGGGATAAAGATGATTACTCGGTTCGCCACACTCACTGGCCGCCTGCTGGTGGCCACGGCACTTCTGCTCACGATGACGGCCTGCGGCGGCGGTGGCGGCGGCGGTGGTGGTTTTTATAACCCTGACGACGGTCCCACCACCTATTTCCTGGCGCCGACCCTGCTTGACGCCAACGGTAACGAGACCAGTGAAGTCACTTCCGCCTCCCCGGCTACGCTCAGAGTCACCGTAACCAGGAACGGCCGCAATGGTGCGCCCGTCGCGGATGTCGTGGTAACCGCCGTGACCGACGCGGCCGTGATTTCCCCGGCAACGGGCACAGCACTGTCCGACAGTTCGGGCATAGCCACCTTCCGGGTTGAGGCTGGCCCCACCAAGGGTGCCGGCACAGTAACCCTCAGCGCTCAGAGCCCCGCCGGTACGGTGACGGCGACAGTCACCTTCCAGGTGGGCACCAGCGGCCTGCGCCTGGGCTATCTCGATGCCAATGGCCAATTCATCGAGAACGAGATCGGGGTCGAACCCGACGGGGTGCTCGCCTCACAGGCCCTGGCCCAGTTATCCCTTGTGATCATTGACGAGAATGGAAACCTGGCCAGCAGCGCCGAGACGGTCGCCTTCAGCAGTGGCTGCATCGCAGCTGGCCAGGCGGTACTCGACCCGATCAGCCCGATAACCTCCGGCGACGGCAAGGTGAGCACGTCCTACCGGGCGAAGGGCTGTTCGGGCAACGACCAGATAACCGCCAGCCTCGAGGGCTCAAGCACCCAGGCCTTTGCTACCCTTTCCATCGCCCCACCCCAGGCCAATGGCTTCACCTTTGTCGACGCGGTGCCCTCCACCATCGTGCTGCGCGGCACCGGTGGCGGCGGCGGGGACCGGTCCGAATCCTCCACCGTCTCTTTCCGGGTGGTAGACAGCAATAACTCCCCCATTGGCGGCATCAAGGTGAATTTCGCCCTGACCACCTACGTGGGCGGCCTGTCACTCTCCCCGGAGTCCGCGGTCAGCAGCAGCGAGGGCCTGGTCTCGGTCAACGTATTCTCCGGTGACATCCCCACAGCGGTGCGGGTCATTGCCACTGCGCCCTCCGGGGATTCCAGCGGCCAGGAGGTCTCCAGCGTCTCCGACATCCTGACGGTGAGCACGGGCCTGCCCGACCAGGATTCCATCAGCCTATCCGTCACCGAAGGCTTTGTGGTGGAAGACGGTTTCACCAAGGACGGCATCACGCGGACCGTGAACGTGCGGATGGCGGACAAGTTCAACAACCCCGTGCCAGACGGCACCGCAGCGGTATTCACCACCGAGTACGGCGCCATCCAACCGTCCTGCAAAACTGTTGATGGGGCCTGTTCCGTGACCTGGAGCAGCCAGGAGCCACGATTCCCCACCCTGACCGGCACCGAGTTCGTGCGCACCATCTTCAGCCCTGGTTACACCTGCCCGGGCTTCAACACCAATTCCGGTCCCTGCCCCAATGACTTGGGCTACACCCGTGGCGGGCGTTCCACCGTGCTGGTCACGGCGGTAGGCGAGGAGTCATTCATAGACCGCAACGGCAACGGCATCATGGACGAGGCGGAGAAAGATCTCTTTGCCAACCTGCCGGAGGCCTTCATTGACCACAACGAGGACGGCATCTTCAACCCGGCTGCGCCCGCTTGCCAGGGTACGGGCGCAAGCTCGCGCCAGTGTATAGCGGGGCAGGAGGAGATTTTTGTCGATTTCAATGGCAACGGCCAATTCGACTTGAATAATAACCCGGCGGTCTATAACGGCCTGCTCTGTCCCATCGAGGGCGATGGCGTGTGGTGCAGCCGCAGCCTGGTCAACGTGCGGACCTCGACGGTGCTGATTCTCTCCGACCCCAGCAAGTGGTATATATCACTGTTCAGGGGAGCCAACAAGGTTACGGGCACCATCTGGAACGGCGGCGTCTACACCGTCGCGGTTTCCGACCTCTTCAATAATCGGCCACCGGTAGGGTCGACGATCGAGCTCGACCCCGTTGGCGACTGCGAAGTCATCAGTCCAAGCACCGGCAGTATTACTGTCAACAACACTACTGCCTATGGCGCATTTTCGTTCGAGCTGCAGACCGGGGGCGTCGGCACTTCGGGTTCGCTGGATATCACCCTGACACCGGAGGGCGGTACTCCGTATACGCAGACCTTCAACTGCATACCCGAGCCGGAACCGACACCGACGCCGACACCGACGCCGACGCCGACACCGACACCGACACCGGCACCCTGAACAAAAAGCCGCGATCCACGATCGCGGCTTTTTTTTGCCCCTGTTTAGGGGCAGACACTGCCCATAGACAGGGCCGTAACAGGCGAATGGCGACCCAGGCCGCAATTCCTGCCGCGAAAGCGTGAGTTCTGGGCCCGCCATGCTTTAATCTGGCCGCTATAGACCTCCCGAGACTGGCGCAGCCTTCCATGAGCGGATCCTCGAGACGACTTCGCACCTCCATTCGCCTTACCGTGGTGACGGTGTTCTTACTGGCGACCGCCCTTACTGCCGCCCTCGCGATCGGGCTGCAGTATTACTTTGGCCAGGCCACGGCCAGG
>JBFZEF010000008.1:0-11328 GCA_041307045.1 Halioglobus sp. | reverse complement strand
CTCGCTGCCGATAACCGGGGCCACCCTGAGATCCTGCGGCAGGTTATCGATACCAATCATCTGGTCCGCCGCCTGGTGCCAATGATAGATCCTCGCCTCCTGGTAGGACAGGGATACCCCTGGAAATCCTGCGGATTCCACGGATTGCTGGATACGTTCGGCAATTTCGGTATCCTCCAGGAGTACCTGCCTCAGCCGCTTGCCATCGCCTTCAGTCCACAAATCAGGCCTGGGTTTCTCACCCCAATCGGGGGCAAGTGTCCATGTCTCAATCCGGCAGCGCTTTCTGCCCTTGGGCCAGAACAGCAGCGGTGCCAGCACGCGGTGGTTCAGGGGCGAAACCCAGTTGGGGAAAATATTGTAGGACTGTGTGCAGCTGCGACCGATCTCACTCACCGTTTCAATAGTGTTGCCCCCGGCTGGCAGATTCACGGCGGCCCGGATGCCTGTGTCTTCGCGCGGCGGTGCGACCATTCTACCGTGACCATTGAAATACAGTGTGTTGACGTTGCGCCGGTCATCCAGCATGGGAGAGACCGTTTTCGGGTGCACACTGCGAACATGGTATACCTCCGTATTGGTTTCCATGGCTATTTTCCAGTTGCAGTTCAGCTCAAAGATATGGCGGGCGGCGAGCCTGCAGTGGTCAAACTGGAATTCTTCCCACTCGCGTGCGATAGGCCCAAGCCACTCGAGCAGGGAGGACGCCGCCGGGTCAAAATTGACGAAAATGAGTCGACCAAACCGCTCACAACGCAGCTCTGACAGTCGGTGGCTGGAATAATCGAAGTCGCGGAAGTCCTCGGGGTTGCGAATCGCCAACAGCTCACCTTCGAGGCTGTAACTCCAGCCGTGATAGCGGCAGGTAAGCCGGGATCTGCAGCCGGACTGCTCGGTGACAACCGGGGCACCCCGGTGACGGCAGGTATTCAAAAAGGCCCTGGTATCGCCATTTGCAGTGTGGACTAGCACCACCTGCGGACCAGCGTTGTCCCATAGGCGGAAGCAGCCAGGCTCGGGAATCTCGTCGAGATGGCCAGCGAGCAACCAGGACTTTCGCCAGATTGCCTGCTGCTCCAATAAAAAGAACGCCTTGCTGTTGTAACGCCCGGCCGGGATCAGGGGTAGCGCCGGAAAACCTGCAGGTGGATCAACGCGACCGGCCTCGTATTCCATGAGCAGGCGCAAATCAGCAATTTCTTTCTCGTTCATGCAAAGTGTACCCGGTGCGTAGCGTTGGCCTCGACGCCACGGAACGGGGCGTCTTGTGCCATAGTAGCGCAAACACTGACCTGCTGAGCTCGCACCCGAAGCTTAAGGCTGCAACAATAAAAAGCCACCCAGGGGTGGCTTTCTTCCTCACAGCCGGCGCTCGCCGTCAGCCCTTGGTCGTTTCCTGTGCTACTGATACCTTTGCCAGGGACAGGTATTCGGTTTTACACGCGGACAGTTTTGCCGTGCCCGGCCCATAGGCGTAGATAAACTGGCCAAGCTTTAGTGTGTCGATGATGGGTTGGGCAACCTCGCTACGCACAGCTGGGCAACCAAAGGAGCGACCCAAACGACCCTGCTTCTGCGCGGCGGCCGGGTTGACGTAGGGCGCCCCGTGCATGACGATCAGGCGCTCCATGGCAGATTCGTTAAACCCCTTGCTCAAGCCATGCAGTTTCAATGAGTAACCATTGCCGCCCTCGTAGGTGGTATGGGTCAGGAACAAACCCAGACTGGTCTGGTGGCTGCCGTTACGGTTGGAAAAAGCGTTGGGAATATCATCGCCGGAGCCCTTGCCATGGGCGACGTGCTCTTCGAACAACAACTTGCGCTGCTTGAGGTCGACCACCCACAGACGCTGCTCACGCGAAGGAATGGTGTAATCGATAATCGCCAGGCGGCTGGCGCTTTGGCCGACGCCGTTTTCCTGCGCGCACTTCATCGCTGAGACGGCTTGCGTTACGGCGGCAGGGTTGATGTCAGGAGCCAGTTGGCGGATTAAAGCCGCATCATCGGCTACTGCATGGGCACTGGCGAGCAAGCCCAAGGCCAACACGAACATTGATCGCATGGGCAACCTCGTATTGAATAGTCACAAAACGCTTGGCCGCAGTTTAACAGAGCAAGATATCGATGCAAGCCGACAATATTGCAAAACATCTGGCCCACACTTCTGGATGTAATCGAAATGAAACCTCACGAATACATTGTTGCCAATGTGCCTTCTAGGCGCGTGAGTGGAGACTGGGGTTGACGGCGATCAAGCAAATCAGCATCGCCAGGACGCAATCAGCTGACGGCATGCCGGGTGAATTGAGATTTACTCTAAGAAGGCCTATCTTAAACCTCGGCCACACTGACGGCCGAAGCATCATTGTCTGCTGACGGAGGAGCGCCCTGCATGGCCGAACCGCATAAAGACAGCGCCACGGCGATCGAGGAAGTCGTATCTGAACTGCACCGCAGGGGAGTCGAGCGGGGGCAATCTGAATACGAACGCCTGGTGGCCGAAGCCCGCAAGGAAGCCGACAGTATCATCGCAGCGGCCGAGGCCCGCAGGCGCATCCTTGAGGAAGAGGGTCAGCGCGAGGCCCAGCGCCTGGTCGATGCCGCAAGTGCTGAAGCCGAACAGTTGCTGCATGCTTTTCTTGGCTCTCTGGCCGACATATTCAAGCGCCGGGCCTCGGATTTTCTTGCAACACTGGCGCAGCGAAGTTTTTCTACCGAACGCGGTGCCGATACCCTGCGCGATGTCCTTGCCATTATCGAAAATCATGACACCGGGGAGGACCAGAAGCTGGCGCGCCTGCGCACCTGGCTGGATCGCGCCGATCCTCAGACGTTCCTGGAAGCGCTCCTGATACTGGCTGTTGTGTTCTATTCCGACGGTGAGGGTTTTGCCCGTTTTCAGATCGACAGCGACCTGCAGGGGCGACTGGCAAGGATCATTGCCGACCCCGAGTTGGAGCCGGGCATAGGGTTTGAGTTTCGCAAAGGCATCAACGGCTTCAGGATTTCGCGCCAAAGCGGCCGCGAGGTGGAGGTCTCGGAAGAGAGTCTCAAGCATATGACCGTGATATGGGCGGGCGATGAGTTTCGCGATGTCATCCTGGGGCTGCTTGCGAAGGAAGGCCTGCCTGGGGCCACACGCGATGTCTGACCTGGCCTACCTGATGGCGCGGCTGCCGAAGCTCTACCCTGACAGCGAGTATCGTCCCTTGGCGGTCACCGAGTTCCTGGGGCTGATCACAGATCAGCAGCACCGCAGCTGGTGTGGCGCCGTTCTCGACTGGTTACGCATTGCCAATCGAGAGGCGCGTGCACTGCAGCTGCCACTGCCCTATCCCGATGCCGGCGAATTACCGCCTGAGCCGGACACTCCCACGAACCCCTGGCAAAATTATTACGGCCGCCTCACCCGGCTGGGCTCGCCACCCCTGCTGCAGCGCTGGGCCAGGGAGGACGCGGCCAGTATCGTACACCGTGCCAACTTTCGCGGAGCAGAGTCCACCCTGGTCCGGCGCCAGACGCCACGGTCCGAGATCGCCACCCTGATCGAAACCACGACTCCCACCCTGGTTCAGGCCAGGGAACAGGATCGAACCCTGCTCGCCCTGCGCTTCGCCCGGCTGGACCAGTTTCTCTACGCCAACACCGTGGATGCCCCGGAGCGCCTGTATGCCTACGCCATTCGCCTGCTGCTGCTGACACGCCTGGGCCTTCCGCTGGAGGTAGCCGATGCAGCCTGAACCCGCCGCGCGGATAATCAGCGCCAGCACTGCGGGCATCGCCGAGATCCGGCTCGCCCCAACGCAGGCGCCGGCAGTCTATGAGATGGTGCGCTTTCCCCTCCATACGGGCGGGCGGCTGATCGAGTTACTGGGGGAGATCACCGAGATCGATGGCGATACTGCTGTCGTGCAGCTGTACGAGGGCGCCGAGGCGCTGTCAGTCGGGGGGCTGGCCCTGCCCACGGGTGAACCGTCCATCTGTCAGGTCGCGCCCGGAATGCCCGGCATCCGCATGTCCGGTGTGGGCTCATCTCTGGACAGCATGCCAGGACAACATATTCCCCGCGGCGAACACTTCTCCCCCCTGGCTGGCCTGCGCGCCGGTTTCGAGGCCACTGTGGCAGTCGGCGACCGCTTGCTCGCCGGCTCCCTGATCGGGCGCGCCCACGTGGCCGGCCTGAACTACCGCATCAGTGCACCCCAGGATCGCTGGCAGCGTGACGGCCAGGTCGAGTGGTTGGCTGCACCCGGCGAATACGGAGTAGGCGAGACCATCGCCATCATCCGCTACGCCACGGACGAACGGCGCGACATTTCCATGATAAGTGAATACCCGGTGCGGCAGCCGCGACCGGTATTGCGTCGCCTGCGCGCGATACGTCCGCTGTTCACCGGCAAGCGCGCAATCGACTCCTCCATGGTGCTGCTTGAAGGGGGCAAGTTCGTCGTCATCGGCGGCGCCGGAACCGGGAAGACCTGGTTTACCCAGGACATTGCCAAATACAGCGAGGTTGACCTGGTGGTGTTGGTCCTGTGCGGCGAGCGCTCTGGTGAGGCCACCGAGGTCGTTATCAACTACCAGAAAATGGGTCTTATGGACCGCACCGTGGTCATCCTCAACACCAGCGCCCAGAGCGCCCAGGCGCGCGGCCAGTCAGTGCGCTTCGGGGCGGCGGTGGCTGAGGGCCTGCGCGACATGGGTATGAACGTACTGATGATCGTTGACTCACTGTCGCGCCAGGGCCAGGGCGATCGGGAGACAGCGGGTATGCTCGGCAAGATGCCGGGCAAACAGAGTTTCCCGGTCGATATGCCCTCAGTCATGGCTGCCACCTTCGAGCGCTGCGGCCGCGCCACCTGCCTGGGGGGCTTCGATGCATCGATCACCGGAGTGATGGCCGTCTCGCCTGATGGCGACGATTACGAGGGCGACGCCATCGCCCAGGTCGCACGCCAGTACGCTGACGGTACCGTGATCCTCACCAACAAGGTTGCTCACCGCGGCTATTTCCCCGCGGTAGGATTCGGCGCAGGGCTCTCTACCAGTAAAACTACCGGGATGGAGCGGCGTGACCAACTGCGGAACTTCTTTGACGAACGCAAGCTGCACGACTGGATCGAGTTGGGAACCCAGATCACTGCGACCGTGGCGGATTCCGAGGGCACCCTGACAGACCAGATAAAGGTGCTAACGGCCAAACGCATGAGCTCTGAGGATTATCGTCGCTACCTGCTGGGCAACATTTACCGACGCGCATTCTTCGTGCAGGACTCGGGCAACGTCATCGACCAGCGAACTACCCCGGAGCGCATGTTGATTATGATGCGTTTTTGCCGGGATATCGGCGCTGCCTTTCCCCTGTTGCAGGACAAGGAGCGCGCCCGCGCGCTGGCGGATCAACTGGGTGGCAAGGCCTACGAGGTGACACTGCTGCAGGACGGCTACGAGGCGGCATACCAGGCCATACTCGACTGGCTGCAGGCTGTCACCAGCGCGGATAGCCCCGACACCGAAGGATTGGACGATGTTGCAGTTTAAGCCGCACGGTATCTCCCTGCCACTCATAAGCTTCGGGCCCATTGCGGGCCTGGAAGTGGGCACGGAAGCGCAGTTTCCCGATGGCGGCATGGGCATCGTCACCGCCGTGGGCAGCAAGACCACGGTTCAGTACCTGGGTACTCCACTGAACATCAGTCGCGATACCAAGGTGCGTTTTACCAACCGGGTTCTCAGCTTCAACTTTGACCGAGAGGGCGTTATCGGCCGCTCCCTCGATCCACTCGGGCGTCCATTGGACGGCAAGCCCGCAGTGGTCGGTGAGACCGTGCCCATCTACGGCGGCATCCTCAACCCCACGCGCCGAACCCTGGCCGAAGGCTTTATCCAGACCGGCTTCCCCGCCCTGGATGCCAAGGAGCCCATGCCCCAGGGCATCAAGATCCTATGGATGAAGCGGCCCGAGGAAAGCCTGGATTATGCGATTGCCAGGACGCTGGTCCGCGCCCAGTATCGCCGGCATCGGGGCGACCCGCTCAAGCCAATGACGGTCGTGTTCTGCGCCCTCGGCCTCACCAGTGACTCCATTTTGTATTTCCAAAGCATCCGCCCCCGCATCGCACGCACTGTCTTCGTCCTGCATGGCGCCGCAGACCCGGCCATCAGTGCCCTGATCGCACCCCAAACCGCGTGCCAGATAGGCGAGCGTCTGGCCATGGAAGGCGAGGAAGTGCTGTTGGTCATCCACGATATGCGCATCTTCTACAATGCCCTGGCCGAGGTACGGGGGATACAGGGGGCGCCCCCGGGCAAAGATAACTCACCGGTGGACTTCTATTCGCAGGCTGCCCGAATCTACGAGCGTGCCTTCATCAAAGAGACCGGCAGTCTCACGGAAATCATCGTGATGTCGGTACCCAACCTCGACCACAGCGAGATCGGTGTCAATCTAACCAAGTATTCCACCGAGGGGCACATACCTTGGTCCAATGGTTCCCTCGATTTCCTGGCGGCCCTGTCGCGGTTGAAGGGCGAGGCTTTCCACGCCTCCCGCGCCGATCACAAGGCACTGCAGCGAGCGATCACCGCCGCTTATTCGCGGGCGCTGGAGGTGCGTGAGCAGGAATCACTCGGACTGAAAATCACCGCTGCCATCGACCTGGCGTATCTGCGCTTTGCCGCCCTGTTTGAACGTTCGGTGCTCAGGACCGACGAATACATGGACGTTGATGAGGCTCTGGACCGCTGCTGGTATGCCCTGGGGGAAGTGCCGCCGGAAAACCTCGATATAGATGCCGGAACCAAGCGTGAGTTTCACCATCACCGCTCCGCTGCAGGTGGCGGGAGTACCTGATGTCAACCGGTCAGCGATTGCGCCAGGTAAAGGAGGATATCAATCGGATCGAGCGGTTCCTGCCAGTAATGAAGCGTGTCCTGACACTGCTGCGGGTGGAGATTCGCAACTACCAGGAGCGCATCGTCGACCTGGAGCATCGCCAGCAGGAACTGGAGCAAAGGTGGACAGCCGGCAACGAGAGCGCCCTGCGCAACGCTATCGAGGCATCCCTTGAGGCAGAGGTGTTGACCCGCGCTGAGAACCTCGTCGGTGTCGACATAGAAGAGGTCAAAGCGGTCAAGGCGCACTGCCGCCTGAGCCAGGTCATGGTTTGCCAATCAGCAACGTCTGCGGCGATAACTGACCTTGCGATCGAGCGATTGCAACTGTCACAACGGCTGGAGATGGAACGCGGCAACCTCACCCGCCTGGAGGATGCGGAAGAGGAGTTCGTGTTTCTGATCAATGGTAGTGAACAGGTTCGCCTGCCGCCCCTGCGCGAGGAGCTGGCACGGCTGTCCCGGGCCATGGATGAGGAGAATGGCATGGTTGCGACTATTGCCCGTCTGCTGCGCGAACGCGAGTCCGCTAAACACCAGGAGGTGGAGACATGGCCACTGTTGGGATGAAATACACGCTCGTCTGCGGCGCGAGGGAGATGCGTGGCAGGGTGCTCGAAGTGCTGCTCGATCTCGGCGCAATGGAGTTGCACCGCCTCAGCCCGATCACCGGTGGTCGTGCCCAGCGCCAGGCGCTGATCAGCCTGTACGAGAAGGTGCGCGACTGTGGCGAGCTGGAGGTGCCGCAGCTGCCGCCGGATGCCATACCCGACGACCTGGTGGCCCTGGCAGCGCGCCTGCTGGAGGAAACCGACAGCCTGTCGCGGGAGCGGGACCAACTTCTGGCTCGCGCCGAACGCCAGCGGCTATGGGGCGACATTTCACCCCGCCAGCTGCATGAGCTTGCAGAGCAGGGCGTATACATCCAGGGCTGGCGTAGCGATGACATGGAAAGCCTTTACGGGCTGAAACAGGCCGGAGTCCTGCTGTGGCAGGGGGAGTGCGCCAGAAGGAAGAGCGAGGTAGTGTTCTTTACCCTAAGCCAGGTCGAACCGCTGGCCCTGGACTGGGCAGCAAGCCTGCCTCCACCGGATCAGGACAAGGTGCTGCTGAATTCGAGTATAAAGCAGTTGCAGGTTCGGGTCGAAGCACTGCAGGGCTGCCTGCGCTGGCTTGCGCTGGAGCGTTTCCACGACTTCGGACGCCAGGTAGCCGGGCAGATCGATGCCCTGAGCATCGAGGCGGGGCGTATCCAGTCCCACGCGGACGAGCATGTATTTGTGCTGTCGGGCTGGATCCCGACCAACCGGCTTGATGAGACTGGCCAGCGCCTGCGCAAGGTTCCCGGGGTCAACGCGAGTTTTCGCGACCCGCGGCCGGACGAGGATCCACCCACCTTGAGCCACTATCCCGCCTGGGCGAGGCCCATTCAGTCCATTTTTGATTTTATGGGCTACAAGCCGGGATACGCCGAGTACGATGCCGGGCACCTGATCATTCTATTCTTCACCCTGTTCAGCGCGCTGCTGATCAACGATGGCGGTTACGGCTTGCTGATGTTGGCCGTGCTGGGCCTGGGATATCGCCGCCTCTCGGGCTCACTGGGCAGCGGCGCGGTGCAACTGGGCTTGTACGTGGCTGGCGCTACCGCGGTGTACGGCGCCTTTACCGGGTCGTTTTTCGGTATCCAGCTCGAGTCGTTCGCCGGGCTTTCATTCCTCCGTCTCGACACTGATGACATGATCAAGCTGTCCTTTGGGCTTGGCATAGTGCACCTCAGCCTGGGTCGCGCGATCCAGATCCACCGGCTCGGATGGTCAGCAAAAATGTTGGCTGAGCTGGGCTGGCTCGCCATGCTCTGGGCCATCTTTCTGGGGATCATCAACGTTTTTACCGGCAAGCCTATACCGGCAATCAGCGGACCACTACTGGGGCTGGGTGCGCTGATGGTGGTTTTGCTCTCACATACCGAGCAGGGTGTAGGCCGGGGCAGCCTGGCAGGACTGGGCTTGCTGCTCGGCAATGCCACCACCGTGTTCTCGGACATGATGAGCTACATTCGCATCATGGCGGTGGGCTTTGCCAGCATGAGCCTGGCGATGACCACCAACCTGATGGCGGAGCAAACTGGCTCGGTGTTTTTTGGCGGCCTGATCCTGCTGCTGGGGCACACCATCAACCTGGGCCTGGGTATCATCGCCCTGTTTGTCCACGGCCTGCGTTTGAATACGCTGGAATTCGCAAGGCAGTTGGGTGTCAACTGGTCAGGGCATGCGTTCGAACCTCTGGCTCACTATCAACTTCAAGGTATCGAGGAGCGCTAGCATGGTAGAGACGGCAAGTATTGGCACGCTAGGGTATGTCATGTGGGGGCTGGCGGCACTGGGAAGCGCCCTGGGTATCTATCGTGCCAGCGTGGCGGTGCAGGGTGTGTGGGCGCAACAGGCGCGCAGCCCGGACGGCAAGCTGTCGATGGAGTACATCGCTTTCGCCATGTTTCCTGCGTCCCAGGTGCTATACCCGTTCATCCCCCAGTTCATGAAACAGCACCTGTTCCTGGACCCGCAGTATGGCTACCTGGGTATCGCGGCCGGGCTGTCGACCGGACTGATCCTGTTGGGCGCCGCCTATGCCCAGGGCTGCATTGCCGCAGCCGGCGTACAGATGGTGCATGAAACCGAGGGCCGGGCCAGGGGGCAGGCCTATAGCCTGGTGTTCCTGGTAGAAGGCATCGGCATCGTTGCCATCGGCATACTGGTGGCACTGCTGCCCTGAACATCCGGCTAGCTGCCGGCAGTTTTACGCCGGGTTCTGGTTTTTCCCGTGGTTTTTTTCCTGCTCGCCACAGCCCGCTGCGGGGGCTTACTCTTCCGCTCTGCCCGGGCTTCCAGGGCCAGGCGCCGCACCCGCGCGATGTCCTCGTCCGAGAACACGCCATTGACACCGGAGATCGCCGCCAGGCGCATACCGTGCTTCAAACCCAGCTTGTAGATTTCGTGCACTTTTTCCCACTCAATATGCCTGCCCACGGTGAAGTTCTCGAAGCGACCTTCCAGGGTGAGCACGATAGTCTCGGCAAGGCAGGCGTAGACGATGTTGTGGTCCTCGAAGCCGATCTGCTTCATCTGGACTTCACCCGGCAGGTATACCTCACCTGACTCGATGACCAGCACATCCGGGCGCTTGGCCACCTCCTCCGCGGGCAGGTCCAGCGGCCGGGCGACATCCGTTATCACGCAGCCCGGTTTTACTTTCATGATGTCGAGAATCTTTTTGCCCGCACCGGAGGTGGCGGTGACGATCATGTCCATATCGCCAATGCTGCGATCGCTGTCCGCGTAGGAGGCAAGTACCAGCTTCGCTCCCGGTGATTCGCGCAGTATCGACTTTTTCAACATAAGTAACTTTGCCGATTCCGGCGATACCAGGTGCACTTCCTCCGCTGTCCTGGCCAATAGCCTGGCGCATGCAGAACCAATTGCACCGGTTGCCCCGACCACCATCACCCTGCCCCGGATCTTTTCACCCTTTTCGAGCCTGACCAGGCCCAGTCGCGCGACGGCGTCATGTGCCGCCCACAGGGCACCGGAGGCACTGTAGCTGTTGCCCGTGGTAATCGGCAGTGGAGCGCGCTTGGCGACCGTAACCCCCGCATCACCCACAACCTTGGTGAAGGCTCCCAGGCCCATGATCTGGGCGCCCAACTTCTTTGCCATATCAGCGGCCGCCAGCAACTGTCGATAGGTGAATTCGGGGCTGTGCGACATGATCTGCTTTGGGGTGCCGCCCACCAGTATCAGCCAACCCTTGGCTTCAACCCCGGTAGGCGAGCTGATTCCCTCGACCTTTGAATAGACCATTGGCGGCGTGTAGGCGGCCGCCTTCTCCACCAGGTCCATCACCGGCTGCGGTGACACCTGTGCCAACAGCTCAAGCGGTTTCAGATTGGTGAGATACTTCTGCGAGAGCGGATGGATAACAAAGGCGAAGCGATTTATCTGCTTCTTGCCTTCTATCGGGTAAAGGATCCTGGGCTTCAGGTCCAGGCTGGTGAAAATCTCGAGGTAGTCATCGTGGGCAATCCGGGCGACGGGCTTGCCAAGCACCGCCAGGATCATTGCTTCGACAACATTGAGACCCACGGTGTGATCAAACAACTGGATACTGCAGTCGAGCACTACCCGCACCCCCCTGCCCTTGAGGGCTTGCAGTCGCTGCGATGAAATGGTGGATGTAAGCACCGTCTTGCCTTCCAGTTCCCCCGAGGTATAACGCTCCAGCTGGTGATAGGGTGCAACGATGACATCGGCATCCCGCACCGCCTGCTTCAG
Source organism: Halioglobus sp. (assembly GCA_041307045.1). Taxonomy (GTDB): domain Bacteria; phylum Pseudomonadota; class Gammaproteobacteria; order Pseudomonadales; family Halieaceae; genus JARRPM01. The sequence continues at coordinate 103 of JBFZEF010000008.1, read as the reverse complement.
CAGAAACTGGTTAAGCAGCCTGCCGGGCGCCAGCGATGGCAGTGAAACATCCTCAGGGGTAAGGCGCCGGACCGGCTGACTGCCGGCGGCGTAGAGTTCGAGC
>JBFZEF010000007.1:0-6224 GCA_041307045.1 Halioglobus sp. | reverse complement strand
CTCGCTGGATTTCCACCCGAAGCTGCCGCGCATGGACAATGGCAAGCTCTACAAGCGCCATCTGGTGGAGGAATACCGCAGCGGCAAGCGCGAGAACGAGGTGCCCTAGCCTCAATGGCGCTTATTTAAGCGCGCAGTCCGGCCTTGAAGCGAGAATAGCAAGGCGGGACCGTTGAGCGCATGGACGCGCGATACGAGCCTACATGGACGTATTCACGGCGAGTCCCGTCTTGCTATTCTCGCTTCGAGGACTACATCCTCATATTCAGCTCAGGTAAGTGCCGTTGGCTCCAGGCTACGGGTTATCGCTGGTTTTAGTCAGACAGAACAACCGTCGCGAGGGTCTGCAAACTGGGTCTACAAACTGCTGGGAGAGCTCTGGTATTTGCATTATGCTCTGTGGCCGGGGATCATTTTCGTCCGGTATGACCGAAGAGGTGGCATTGTGGGGAATTCACGCAAGCTCAAAAAGCTCGAGCGCACGATGAGCAAGAGCCGCAGCTACGAAGAGTGGCGCGAGGCGGCGATAGAACATGATGAGGTGTCGGGCAAACGGCGCTGGCGCGAGATCGACCAGACCACGCAGTACGATTACGCCCAGATTCGCCTGCGCCTGGACCGGATTCGCAGTCTGCGTGCGCGCCACGACCACCAGGGCCTGCTGTTCACCCTCAATGAAGGTATCCACGGCAATATGGCCGGGATCGGCCGCAGCAGCCTTTATCGCCAGGCCAAGTTCGGCACCAAGAAGCTGATAGAGCAATACATCGACGAGATCGATGATTCCCTGCGCTACCTGGCGGAACTGGACAACAGCCTGATCAACCCCCAGCAGAAGCTGGATTTCTTCTACCGGGCCAACATCTGCTTCGGGCGCTCCGCGCTCATGCTCAGCGGGGGCGGCGTGCTGGGTTTTTACCATCTCGGCGTGGTCAAGACGCTGCTGGAGCAGGGGCTGTTGCCCAGGGTTATTTCCGGCTCCAGCGCGGGTTCACTGGTGGCGGGCGTCCTGGGTACACATACCGACAAGGAACTGGAGCGTTTCTATGAACCCTCCAACGTGCTGTTCGAGGCGGAACGCGAGGCGACGGTGTTCTCGCGCATGTTCCTGGGTGCCAATCCCCAGATTGATGTCGGTGACCTGGGGCGCTTGATTGCGCGCATGATACCCGACCTCACCTTCCAGGAAGCCTACGAAAAAACCGGTCGCCAGATCAGTATCACCGTCGCCCCGGCAGAGCCGCACCAGCGTTCGCGCCTGCTCAATGCGATCACTTCGCCCAACGTCTTCGTGCGCGCGGCGGTGATGGCGTCCTGTGCGGTTCCCGGGGTATTCCCGCCGGTGATGTTGATGGCCAGGAATGTACACGGCGAGGCCCAACCCTACCTGCCCACGCGCCGCTGGGTAGACGGCTCGATCGCCGACGACCTGCCCGCCAAGCGCCTGTCCCGGCTCTACAGCACCAATCACTATATTGTGAGCATGGTCAACCCGATAGCCATTCCATTCCTGAAGAAGGAGGGCTCCCGCAGCGCCCTTGGCTCCGCCCTCGGCAGCCTGGGTATTGGCATGGGGCGCGAGTTGCTCAATTTCTACCGCGGAATCGTGCAGCGGCAGGGCGATAACTGGCCTCGCTTCAATATGCTGATGAACAGTGTGCACGCGCTGATGGACCAGGAGTACAGCGGGGATATCAATATCGTACCCAGCTTCCGCTGGTATAACCCGGCCAAGATTCTCTCCCACCTGTCGGAGAAAGACCTGATAGAGCTGATGGAGGGCGGCGAGCACTCCACCTATCCCAGCGTGGAGCCCATACGTATATGCACCAAGATCAGCCGGACCATGGAGGAAATCCTGACCCGGTTTGAAACCGGTGACCTGCGCCCGGACCCGACCGAAGTTCACAGGCCGCGCGCGTCGCGCCGCCGGCCGCCCCCCACCCGGGCGGCGTTGCGCGCTCAGGCTGCCACCCCGGCCACGCCTTCTAAGAAGCAGGCAGCAGGGCGCAAGAAAACCGCCGGCGCGAACAAGAAGGCCTCTGCCTCCCGCAAGGCCGCGGGCGCATCCTCGGAGGGCGAGCCGGGTAGCCGTCGGGCCGCATAGCAAAGCGCTGACACAAGGGGCCCGCGGGCCCCTTGCTGCTATTTGATCAGGGCCGCCCCCATTTCCGCCAGGGGTATCACTGCATCGCCCCGGGAGTCCGCCTCGCTGCTTGAGGCGGTACCTATCTGGGCGCGCTTCACGATCCCCTGGCAAATGGCAGCCAGTCGAAACAGCGAAAACACCAGGTAGAAGTTCCAGTTATCGATGCCGCCGCGGCCGGTGCGCTCACAGTAGCGGGCGATGTACTCCTCATCGCTGGGTATTCCCAGGGATTTCCGGTCTACACCCGCGAGCCCCTTGATGCCGCCTTCACGTGGCAGCATCCACGCCATGCACTGGTTTGCCAGGTCTGCAAGGGGGTGGCCGAGGGTGGATAACTCCCAGTCCAGCAGGGCGATGACGCGCGGCTCGGTGGCGTGGAACATCATGTTATCCAGGCGATAATCGCCGTGCACCAGGCTCACCGCCCCGTCATCCGGCGGCATATTGGCCGGCAGCCAACGCATCAGCTCCTCCATGGCCTGCAGTTGTTGCGTCTCCGATGCGCGGTACTGCTGGATCCAGCGGCTCACCTGGCGCTCAAAGTAATTACCCGGCCGGCCATAATCCGCCAGGCCCACCGCCGCCACATCGACATTGTGCAGCGCCGCCATGGTCGCATTCATGGCGTCGTAGATAGCCGCGCGCTCAGCGTTGTCTGCGGCCTCCGGCAGCACTGGATCCCACAGGATACGGCCGTCCATGTATTCCATGACGAAGAACATCGAGCCGATGACGCTCTCGTCCTCACACAGGACGTAGGTGCGCGGCACTGGAACTTCGGTGTCCTGCAAGGCGCTGATCACCCGGAATTCGCGATCAACCGCATGGGCCGACTTGAGCAACTCTCCCGGGGGCTTGCGCCGCAGTACATAGGCGTTGCCGCCGGCGGTCAGCTTGAAGGTGGGATTCGACTGCCCCCCCGGGAATTTTTCGGCGGTCACGGGGCCGTGGAACCCGGGGATGTGACGCTCGAGATACTTGCCGAGTGTGGCGACATCGAGTTGCTGTGTACTCATAATAGCTTTCTTCTGTATTAGTCCGGGTGAAAGTGCGGGCAACGGCATAATTGGTGGTCGAAAACCCGCTCTGCGGCTACCCCTGGCGTCGCAGCGGGTAAATGTACCGTAACTGGGCATGAAGCGGAAATATTTGAGCCCGCAGGGCATGGCCGGTATGCTGCGCCCAACAAGCCTTGAGAACAGGAAAACGAAGATACCGTGGTAGAACCGATCGGACTGCCGGAGCAACGCCGGGTTGTCGCCGCGACCGAGCACTATGTACTGCGCGCTGGCGCTATTTTCGGCAGACGGTTTCGCCAGGTGCCGGTCCTGTTTGATCTCGGCGGTCGCACTGCCGGCATGTTCAAGCTGGTCGGTCGACGCGGCTGGATTCGCTACAACCCCTGGATATTCGGCAAGTACTTCGAGGAAAATCTCTGTGATACGGTGCCGCATGAGGTCGCCCATTTCGTGGTACACGAGCTCTACGGCAGCCGGGGTATAAAGCCCCACGGGCGCCAGTGGCGCGGCGTGATGGAGCATTTCGGCGCGGACCAGGGTGTGACCTTCAACCTCGACCTGGAGGGCGTTCCCCAGCGCCAGCAGCGCACCCATCCCTATCGCTGCGGCTGCCGGGTTCATGATGTTTCATCGACCCGCCACAACCGGGTACTGCGCGGGCAGGGCAGCTACTACTGCCGGCTCTGCGGCGGAGGGTTGGCTTACGCCGGCTCGCTGCCTGCGTATGAGCATTTGCCCTAGATATCAATAGCCAGCTCCGCACCGCTGTACAGGTTCTCCTTCGGGCTGATGCTCGGCTTCGCGATCACAGCCCGGCCCGGTTCCAGTCCGGCCTCGTTCACCAGGTAAGTCTTCACCGCAACGGCGCGCTCGTTGGCCAGGGCAAGTAAGTCCGCATCCGGCAGGGCGACTTCCTGCGCAAGCTTCTGGTACTGCTCGCGCACTGTGAGTTCTGTGGCGCCGGGAGCAATCAGCTGGTAGCGCGCCGCGATGGCCTCCTCCCATGCGGGGCCCCTGCTTGACAGTTCTTGCTCGGCAAGGCCAGCGGCGAGCAACTCGGCCTGCAGAATGTTTTTCTGCAGGCGCTCCCGGTCGGCCCGCAGGTTGAGGCGGCCGCTGATGACCAGGTCCAGCTCGGGTCGTTGGGCCAGGGCCGCGCCCAGCTGCTCGAGTTTTTCCCGTGTCGTGGGCTGCAAATCGGCTGAGCCGGACTTGAAATTCAGCCTTTGCAGGTCCTCCTCGGTGTCCACCAGGCCGGCAAGCAGGGAGAAGGGCGCGGTGATCGCCTTGGTAAGCAGGTTGACCAGCGCCCCCATGATGACGCTGCCCAGGCTGAACTTCGGGTCATCCACACTGCCAGCCACGGGAATCGCCATGTCGATCACGCCCTTGCTGTCGGTCAGCAGGGCCAGGGCCAGTTCCAGTGGAAGGTCTGCCGCCCTGTCGCTGGCTATTTTTTCACCCAGCTTCATCTGGCTGATGACGATCCTGTTGTCGCCCTGCAGCTTGTTGTCCGCCAGGGCGTATTTCAGGTCCAGGTTGAGCACGCCGCGATCGATGGCGTAGCCGGCATAGGTACCGGAGTAGGGGGAGAGCAGCGCCATGTCGACCCCGTCAAAGGTCAGCTCCAGGTCCAGCGCCGGCGGGCTGCGCAGTGGCTCGGCAGTGCCGGCCAGCGCCACCGGGGCATACCCCTCGACGGAGCCCTTGATGTCAACCCTGGCGACGCTTCCCGGCGCGGTGCTGATGCCCTTGATATTGCCGTCGATATCCCCGACCACCGTACCGAAGTGAATGGGAAGCGACTCATCCTTGAAGTCGATCTCGCTGTCGCTGATACGAATCAGCGGCAGTTTGACGATCCAGGGTTTACCCTCGCCCAGATCCTCCTTGACCTCCTCCACACCGGCGCCCACCTCCTGTTGCCAGAGGTTCTGCGCATTGATCGAGCCATCCCTGTTGATGTGGATGCGGCCGCTGTAACCATCGATGACCAATTTGGCCAGATCCACCGTGTGCTGCTCCATGTTGATCAACAGCTTGTCCCAGCGCACGGTCTCCCAGGCAGTCAAAGATTCCTCGGCATCCTTGAGTTTGCCGGCAAAGTCCTGGACCGCACCGTTCATGGCGATCTCAACCGGGGCGTACTGCGCCAGGGCCACATCGCCTGCCACCTGCAGCTTTCCATCCGTGATCTGTGCGTTAAGGTTGGCGGGGAAATTCGGGTTGAACCATGCCAGTGGCAGTCCAGACAGCTGGTAGTTGAGCTTACCCGCACCCCTGGCCAGGTCGAGTGTGCCCTCGACCGCGGCGGTCGTCCCGTCGTTGACGACCAGGTTCAGCTGTACCTCGGTGTCGCCCTCCAGGGGCCACCTGATCGGGCCTGTCGTTGCCTCCAGGGGCATGAACTCCAGCAAGGGTGGTTCAGTGAATTCCGAACGCCAGCGCAGGCTGCTGCCACCCAGTTGAAAGCGGCCCAGCTCGGCCCTCCAGCCGGCGTCAGCGCCCGTCGCATCATTCTCCGATGGCTTTTGGGGGGCGGGGCCAGCGGGCGGATCGCCGCTGAACAGTCGCACCAGGCTGACTTCGTTACCCTTGCTCCAGCCGCTGACGGCGAGTTCTTCGACCGCCAGCGACTCGGCACGCAGCTGCCGGGCCGCACCATCCAGTTCGATCCCCGCCAGAATGAGGCTGCCCAGCGCCAGTGAGGTGTCCGCCAGGTCCTGCGGTGATTTTGGCTGGACTGCGATATCTGCCAGCCGTATTTCGCCCTGGGTTATGCCGTAGTCCAGTGCGTTGCCCCAGTCCACCCGGTAGCGGCCTTCGACACTTGCGCTGCCATCGGCGAGCTCGAAGGCAAGGCTGTCCTGGACGAATTGCCACAGCGGGCGTAGCTGGACGCCCTCCAGTGAGAGTGTGCCCTCGCTGTAGGCCCGCGGTATCGATAGTTCGCCCTCCCAACTGAGTTTCCCGCCGCTGTCGCTGACGGCGGCGAGGCTATAGGGTTTCCCCTCCTCGTGCACAGTGGAAAGCCCGTCGATGCTGAGGGCAATTTC
>JBFZEF010000005.1:0-11691 GCA_041307045.1 Halioglobus sp. | reverse complement strand
TGATGACCTCGGATGGACTCCACCAGGTCCCGGTGGCGGGGAAGCGGTGCACCAGGTGCTCAAACTCGTAGTAGCCGCTCAATGACAGGTTGTCGGTCAGCTGGAAGCTGGAGGAGATTTTGGTGGACGGCATGAACAGCTCCTTGGCCTCGGAGCCGGGGGACCCCAGGCCCTTGCCCTGGTCAATCGCCGCCATCGAGCCGGCAATCCCGGTAAAGGCGCCGCTGGGCAGAATGCTCTGGCCCCAGTAGATGGTGTGGCGGCCGGCCCTGACACCCAGGGCCGTATCGCCGATATTCCAGTTGCCGAACACGAAGGCGTCCAACAATTCGCCGCCGAGCAGCTGGTAATCTTCGGCCTCACTGCTGTACTCGCCGGGCTTGTAGCTCAGTCCCGCCCAGGAGTAGTCGTAAGGGAGGCCATTGGGCAGGGTGCCGCTCTGGGGGTTGTCGCTGTTCTCGTAGGCCGCGTCGTACCAGCCCGCGCCACTGACGCGGAAGCCGAAATCGTCGCGCCAGATCACGTCCAGCTCCGAAATGATGTCGATGCGGCTGCTGGTGATGCCCCCGCTCTTGCGATTGACCGAGTAGTCCGCATCGTCGAACAGGCGCGCGTTGGCGAACTGCCTGGGGTCGACGATCCGGTTCTGGGCTTCATTCACCCGGCTGGTAACGTTGCCCTTGAGGGTATTGTCCCAGCGAATCGCCCAGTCCTCCCCCGTTTCGAACTGGAACGCCCCCGCCTGCGAGCTGACAGCGGCGAGAACGGACATTGCGAGCACTTTTTTCTTCATGAGACTTTCCCTCTGAGCGTTTTAGTATAGTTAGTTTTGGAACTTTATCAGGCGGTCGGCCGACCCCGTTATCACCGCAGGGCTTGCCAACCCCCCTACCACCCGCGCGGCAGCGGGTCGGCAAGTGATACGTCGATGCTGGAGTGGACTGACTATCATGCAACTCCTTATAGGTTATGCGGTGATGATACCACTGAAATATAACGGAACAATAAGCAGGCGCTATTGATTTAAAACAAATTTCAGGGTACCTGACGCCGCAGCCGGGCAGCAGATGAACCGCGGCCGGGTGTTCTCCATGCTTATCTACCGGCTTATTTGCCACCCACGGCGGCAGCCCTGCCCGCCTGCCTGGCGCTGACATGTCCCGCCCGGTAGAGCCAGCCTATGGCGTCACGGAAGGATTCCTCCACCGGCCGGAATTCAAAGTCCAGATCCCGCTCCATGGCGCTGCTGTCCATCAATACCCAGTTGGACGCATAGCCAATGGCCTCCTCCGTCACGGGCAAATCCAGCTTGATATAGCCGCTGACCCGGTCGCCGAGGCGGCCGGCAAGGCGCATCAGGCCGGCAGGCAGAGGCAGTTCCAGGGGCTTCCTGCCGGTGGTCTTGCGCAGCAGGCCGCCCAACCCCCGCCAGGGTACATAATGGCCGCCCAGGATGTACCTGCCGCAATTGCCGGGGCGATCCAGCAGTCGTACGTGGACCTCGGCGATATCGCGCACGTCCACATACTGGTTACCCGAGGGCATTATGGGGACAAATTGCTGCAGGAAGGTCTTCAGGCCGGTGTGCGCCTCGGTCAGGCCGGGATCATCCGGGCCTATGACCGAGGCCGGGTAGGTAATGCTGATGGGGTTGCCGGACGCCTGCAGTTCGCGCACGTAACGTTCACAGGCCACCTTGGAGCGACCGTAACCGCTGGCGCCCGTCCCCGGGGGGGAGTGCTCGTTAAGTACGGTGGCCGCGGGGTCGTACAGCGCGGTGACGCTGGAGACGTGGATGATGCGTTCGATCCCCGCCGCCAGCGCGGACTCCATGACGGTGGCGGTGCCATCGACATTGGTCCGGTACACCGCGGCGGCATCAGCCGCACGGGTGGAGACCATGGCCGCCGAGTGAACCACCGCATCGCAGCCCTTGATGGCCTTGCGCACCGGGCCGGCGTCGGTGATATCGCCGCGGGTGAAACGGTGGATTCGACCGGGGCCGAACAGCTGCTCCATCTTGCTCTGGCTGCGCACCAGCAGGCTGAGCTCGTGGCCCTGTGCGAGCAGCGCCAGGGCCGTATGGTAGCCAACAAAGCCGGTGGCCCCGGTCATCATCACTCTCATGCCGTCTTCTTACTCCGCAAATCCGCGCCTGCCTGTACTACTGTAATACAGTCCATGGAACTATTTCACTCACGCAAACGAATCGTCTATCCTAGCCCGCCCTGAGACCTTTATAACAAACAGGAGTCCGCCCATGCGCAGAATGCCACTCACCGACGCCTTTTTTCTGCTGGCGGAGTCACGCCGCACCCCGATGCATGTGGGCGGCCTCAACCTCTTTACCCTGCCCCGCGACGTGGACGACACCACCTTTCTCGCGAACCTGGGCAATATCCTGCGCCAGGAATGCGAATTGCGGCGCCCCTTCGGCGAGAAGCTGAAAATGGGCACGCTGGGGGTTGCCGGCAATATCTTCTGGGAGGAAGAAGAAGAAATGGATATGGAGTACCACGTCCGCCACTCCGCCCTGCCCAAGCCCGGCCGCTACCGCGAATTGTTCGCCCTGATCTCCCGGCTGCACAGCACCCTGCTGGACCGGTCGCGCCCGCTGTGGGAAATAAACCTGATCGAGGGCCTGCCCAATCGCCAGTTCGCCACCTACTTCAAGGCCCACCACTGCGCCATCGACGGTGTCGGCGCCATGCACCTCATGAGCAGCATGTACTCAACCAATGCCCAAAGCCGGGTGAAGGCATCTCCTTTCTCCCGGGAGGCCTACGAACTTTACAAGCGGCAGCTGGCCGGCGCCGCCACCTCGCGCCCCAGGCCCCGGGAAGCGGAAGTGAAGGCGGTAATGGAAGTTCTGAAAGACCAACTGGGCGGAACGGTCAACGTCGCCAAAGTCCTGAGCGAATCGGCGAGTGTATGGCTGGGCCGCAACTCCACCCTGGCAGTGCCCTTCCACAAGATCCCCAGGTCGACGCTGAGCACCCAGATCACCGGCGCGCGGCGTTTTGTCGCCCAGTCCTGGCCATTCGAGCGGGTGCGCGCCATGGGCAGGGCGTACGACGGCACCCTCAACGACGCCGTCATGGCCATGTGCGCCGGCGCCCTGCGCAAGCACCTGCAGGAACAGCGGGACCTGCCCAAGATCTCCCTCAAGGCCATGGCGCCGGTCTCCCTGCGGGCCGCCGGCGATGTCGATTCCGCCAATGCGGTCGGGATGGTCATTGCCGACCTGGGCACCAACGTCCGGGATCCCGCCAAACGGTTCCAGACGATCAAGGCGTCCATGGACGCCGCCAAGGCACAGTTACAGCAATTGTCCGCCGGCGAGATCCAGGCCTATACCGCCATCAGCCAGGGGCCCCTGTTACTGACCCAGCTGACCGGGCTCTCGAGCCGCTTCCCGGCCTTCAGCACCGTCATCTCCAATGTGCCCGGCCCCCGGGAGAAACGCTACTGGAATGGCGCCCGCCTCGACGGCATGTACCCGGTCTCCATTCCCATGGACGGCGCCGCGGTCAATTTCACCCTGGTGAGCAACCATGAGAATCTCGACTTCGGTATCGTCGCCTGTCGTAAGTCCGTTCCCCACCTGCAGCGCCTGATAGACTATATGGAGGAGTCGCTGGTGGAACTGGAAGATGCGGCGGGCCTGCGGCGACGCAAACCGGCAGCCAAAGGCGTGCTGGGGCGGAGCAAGCCAACCGGGGCGACCGCGCCCGCTAAGGCCGCTGCCAGCGCAGGTGAAAAGCGCGCCACCCGGCCCAAGGCAAGGGCGGGTGCCAAAGCCAGGCCAAAACTTGCCAAGGCCAGCCAATGAGCCGCCGCTGCACCAGCCGGCGGCGCATATCAATTTCCGGAGGATGAGAGTGTGTTGCTACGTGCCCTGATGCTGGCCGCGCTGTTTGCGCTCCCCGCCTGTTCCGACCAGACACAACAGGCACAGGAAAAGCTCATTTCCCGCCTGCCGCAGAGGCTGGACGTGGAGTTCCAGAACCTCGAGACATTTCCCGGGGGAGTAGTCTGCGGCGAGTACCAGGCCAATGACCCGCTGCGCGGAGGCAGCGGCTTCCGCCGGTTTATCGTCCATGGGGAGATGACAGAGGACAAGCCCTCCGAGCTTGACTGGGAGATTTTCTGCAGCAGGGACCCCGCTGCCGCCCTGTTCACCGCCCTTGGTATCGGCCCGGCGGATGATGCCGGTACCCAGCTGCCGAAGATTCGCGACGACCTCAAGCTGTTACAGGACGCCCTCGAACTGTACCTGGTTGACAATTTTACCCTGCCCTCTTCCGAGCAGGGACTGGAGGCACTGGCAACAGCCGCGACCATCCCGCCCCAGCCCCTGAAATTCAAACCCGGCGGTTATCTCGCCTCGCCCCCGAAGGATCCCTGGGGAAGCCCCTACCGGTATGAGCTCGAAGGGCTGGGCGGTGGGGTCGCCCAGGAATACCGGCTGTTCACCCTGGGAGCGGACGACGCTCCCGGTGGCACGGGTGAGAACGCCGACGTCGGCACCGGGCAGCTCAAGTACCTGGACCTGGTCGCCCCCTGAACTCACGCCGGCGCCGTCAATGCTTTTCCCGGCGGGGGTTTAGCTATTTGCTCAGGTAACGCCTCAATCAGTTATTGCAAGTCATTACTTTGGGGCTGGCGCTGGCCCACAATGTGCAACGTTCTCAACCCTGTACAAAAGTGAGCACACGCCATGAACGAACGCATACCCATGTCCATCCCCTTCGGCTGGTTCCAGGTGGCCTACTCCCATGACCTGGCGGTGGCGGCCTCCATGCCCCTGCGCTATTTCGATACCGACCTGGTGCTGTTCCGGACCGAGGGCGGTGACGCCAGGGTGCTGGACGCTTACTGCCCCCACATGGGGGCTCACCTGGGTTACGGCATTCGCGACCAGGCCGGCGGGGGCGCCTCGGTGGTGGGCGATTCCATCGTCTGCCCTTTCCACGGCTGGGCTTACAACGGCGCGGGCCAGTGCACCAACATCCCCTACGCCAATAACATGCCGCCCAGGGTGGCGCGGGGCGAGCAGGTCATACGCCCCTGGCCCGTGCGGGAACTGAACCAGGTGATTTACGTGTGGTACCACCCCCGGGGACTGGAACCCTACTTCGAGCCTGAGCGCATCACTGAAGCCGACCCGGCCAACACTGAATGGGGCAGCCCCAAGCTGCACAGCTGGGATATCAACACGCATATGCAGGAGATCGGCGAAAACGCCGTGGACCCCGCCCATTTCCTCTACGTGCACGGCACCCAGAACGTGCCTACGCCGGAGGTCATGGAGTTCGACGGGGTCCACCGCCGCGGCAGGCTGGTGAGCAGGATGGCGACACCCCGGGGGGAGATCGTCGGCGTCATCGCCAACAACAGCGTCGGCCCCGGCCAGTCCACCGTGCGCTTCAGCGGCATCTGCGAAACCGTGCTGATGGCCAACCTGACGCCGGTGGACAAAGAGCACTCCCGGGCCTTCTATGCCTTCCTTCAAAAGAAGGTCGATGGCAAGGAACCGGTGGGTGGGGTCGCCGACGCCATCGTCAAGGATATCTGTAAGCAGATGTCGGAAGACCAGATCATCTGGAGCCACAAGAAGTATTTCGAGAAGCCCCTGCTGTGCGACAACGACGGGCCCTTTGCCAAGTTCCGCAAGTGGTATAGCCAGTTTTACGCGTAGGCTCCGGTCGCTGTTCGCCGCAGCCATGACCGCCCCATGAGAAAACTACTGCGGACCGTTTTCCTCCTGCTGCTGGCGATAGCCCTCGGCTACCTGTTGCGCCAGCCGCTGAAGGAGTTCGCCTACGGCCTGCTGACGCAGGACATGTTCGTTGCCCGGGACACGGATGATTTCGACCCGGGTCCGGCACTGGGTTCCCGCTTTCCCGGCCTGCGCGCCACCTACCGGGGGCGGGATATCACCCTGATCGAGGAATTCGCGGGCAGCAACGGCACCGTGTTTATCGCCAGCCGCTCCCTCGACTGGTGCCCTTACTGCATGCGCCAGATGATCCAGTTGCAGCAGCAACAGAAAGAGTTTGAGGCGGCCGGCATCGGCCTGGTGGCAATGACCTATGATGCCCCGCAGCTGCAGCAGGCCTTTATCGACAGGCATGGAATCACTATCGCGCTGCTATCGGATACTGACGGGTTGAGCTTCAAGACCCTGGGCATACTCAACGAGCAATATCGCAGGGGGGATTCCGAGTACGGCATTCCCCATCCCGGCATGATCGTGGTCGATCCGCAGGGCGTGGTGGCAGGTAAGCTGTTCCTGGAGGACTACAGCGTAAGGGTTGACTCAGCAGCCGCCCTGGCTTTCTCAAGGCAGGTGCTGGGGATCCGCTGAGCGGCCGCCTGCGGGCGCGAATTCAGCCGGATTTCTGCTTGTTACCGAGCTTGATCTGCTTGTTGACCGCCATGGTCGGCTGGCCGCTGACCCCGGACTGGATGATATCGATCTTGTTGCCGGCCTTCAGGAAGAGCCTGGTCTGCTCTTCGATCGTGGCCGAGGTTTCGACCGCTGCAGGTTGCTTTTTCTTGGCTGCCGCTCGGGTGGGTTTGCGGGTCATAACAGGGTCTTATCCAAAGTGTGAAAGCGCGCCATTCTACAGGAATAAGCGGCAAAATACAGGTAATTCTCATGTGTCGGCCCGCGCCGGGCAGGGCCGAGGCCGGCAAATGATACCCGGGGAGCGGCTGCGCTTGCGGTATACTGCGCCCCGATGACGCCGCAACAGACTATCCTCCAGACCGTTTTCGGATACCCCGCTTTCCGCCCGCCGCAGGATGAGATCATCCAGACAGTGATCGATGGGGGTGATGCCCTGGTACTGATGCCCACCGGCGGGGGCAAATCCCTGTGCTACCAGATTCCCGCCCTGGTGCGGCCCGGCTGCGGGGTGGTGATCTCACCCCTGATTGCGCTGATGCAGGACCAGGTCAGCGCCCTGCGCCAGCTCGGCGTCCGGGCCAGCTTCCTCAACTCGACCCTGGATGCCGCCAGCACCAGGGCCACCGAGGCCCGGTTGCTGGCGGGGGAGTTGGACCTGCTCTACATCGCACCGGAGCGGCTGAGCCAGGAGCGCTGCCTGGAATTGCTCGCAAATACGCGCATCAGCCTGTTCGCGATAGACGAGGCCCATTGCGTCTCCCAGTGGGGGCATGATTTTCGCGCCGACTACCTGCAGCTGAGCCTGCTGCACCAGCGTTTCCCGGGGGTTCCGCGCATCGCCCTGACAGCGACGGCGGACGCGCGCACCCGCCAGGAGATCAGCGATAGGCTGGACCTCGGTGGGGCCCGCAAATTCACCGCGGGCTTCGACCGGCCCAATATCCGCTACCGCATCGCTCTCAAGCAGAATGCCAGGCAGCAACTGCTGAGTTTCCTGCGCCAGGAGCACGCCGGTGACGCGGGCATCGTGTACTGCATGGCGCGCAGCAAGACCGAGGAGACGGCCGACTGGTTGCGGCAACAGGGGCTGGATGCCCTGCCCTACCACGCCGGGCTGGACGCGGCCACCCGGGCGGCGCACCAGGCGCGCTTCCTGCGCGACGAGGGTGTCGTCATGGTCGCCACCATCGCCTTCGGCATGGGTATCGACAAACCCGATGTGCGCTTCGTCGCGCACCTGGATATGCCCAAGACCGTCGAATCCTATTACCAGGAAACCGGGAGGGCCGGCCGCGACGGGGAGCCGGCCAACGCCTGGATGGTCTACGGCCTGCAGGATGTGATAAAGCTGCGCCAGATGATGGCCGCATCAAAGGGCAGCGAGGAGCACAAACGGGCCGAGCAGCATCGCCTCAATGCCATGCTGGGACTGTGCGAGATCACCAGTTGTCGGCGCCAGGCCTTGCTCAACTATTTCGGCGAACCCATGCCGGATCCCTGCGGCAACTGCGATAACTGCCTGGACCCGGTCGAGACCTGGGATGGCAGCGAGGCCGCCCGCATGGCACTGAGCGCGGTCTATCGCACCGGCCAGCGTTTCGGCGTGAATCACCTCATCGAGGTGTTGCGCGGCAGCGGCGGCGCCAGGGTATTGCAGTACGACCACCAGCAATTGCCCACTTACGGCATCGGCAAGCAGCTGGATGCCAACCAGTGGCGCTCGGTGTTCCGCCAGCTCGTGGCCAGGGCCCATCTCAGGGTCGACCTGGAGCGCTTCGGGGCCTTGCGCCTGGAGGAGAAATGCCGCCCGCTGCTGCGGGGGGAGGAGGCAATCCGGCTGCGCCGCGACATGCCCCAGGCCAGGACAGTGCGGCAGCAAACCCGCACAGCCCTGGCCGCGGCTACGGACGTGGCGCTGTGGGAGGCGCTGCGCGAATGCCGGCGCCTGTTGGCGGAAGCACAGGGCGTGCCGCCCTACGTGGTCTTCCACGACCGCACGCTGCGAGAGATGTGCACCGACCTGCCCCGCACCAGCGCCCAACTGGGCCGGATCACAGGGGTGGGGGAACGCAAGCTGGAGAAGTACGGCCCCCGCTTCCTGCAGGTGATCGCCGATCACCTCGGCCCCTGAGCGGATGAGGCCGCGCTGTCAAAGCAATCGGTCCGCCTTGCGCGCTTGCACCAAAGCGTAAACAATGGGGCCTGGATCGTCCCCACCGGGCGGTACCGCATCCCGGAGCGTCCGATGATCCCTGTCCTTGAATTTCTCGCCAGCAGGGCCACGCTGGCTGCACTGAGCCTGCTGCTCGCCGGCTGCATGCAGTCCGGGGTGGCTGAACCGGCGCTCGAGCCGGCGGTATCTAAACAGCAGTCCTATTCCTACAGCAGGGATGTAAAGCCGATTCTCGACCAGAAATGTATCAGCTGCCACGCCTGCTATGACGCCCCCTGCCAGTTGAAGTTGACCTCCAGCGAAGGCCTGTTGCGCGGCGCTACGGCGACTCCGGTCTACGACAGCGAAAGGCTCGAGAGCGCCGACCCCACCCGCCTGTACATCGATGCGCAAAGCAAGGCGGAGTGGCGGCAGAAAGGCTTTTTTTCAGTGCTGAATGACCGCGGGGGCTCCCTCGAAGACAACCTCGCCAACTCCCTGCTGTTCCGGATGATCGAGCTTGGCAGGACGCACCCGCTGGCGGCCAACGAGCCGGTTCCCGCTGACATCGAGCTGGGCCTGGGGCGGAAAACCCAGTGCCCGACACCGGAGACTTTCGATAAATATGCCAGGGAAAAACCCCGGCAGGGTATGCCACTTGCCATCGCGGGCCTGAGCGATGCGGAGTACCAGACCCTGCGCCAGTGGATTTTCGAAGGTGCCGTCATCGACGAGAGCCCCTGGGTCGCAGGCCCACAGGAGAACCGGCAGATCGCCGCCTGGGAGGAGTTTTTCAACCGCTCGCCGCTGCGCAACCAATTGGTGTCCCGCTACCTGTACGAGCACCTCTTCCCCGCGCACCTGCACTTCGCCGAGCTCGACACCGGCAATTTCTTTGAACTGGTCCGCTCCAGCACGCCCCCCGGGCAGCCGATCAGCATCATCGCCACGCGCCGCCCCAATGACGACCCGGGCCCTGCCTTCTATTACCGCCTGCGCCCGGTATCCTCTACCCTGGTGCACAAGACCCACATGCCCTACCCGCTGGACGCGGCCCGCATGGCGCGCTTCGAGGAGTTGTTCCTGGCCGGCGACTGGGACGCCGAGCGCTTGCCCGACTACTCCCGGGCCAGTGCCGTAAATCCCATGGCGGCTTTCAATGACATTCCCGCCGACGCACGCTACCGCTTCCTGCTGGATAACGCACACTACTTCGTAAACACCTTCATCCGCGGGCCAGTGTGTGCCGGGCAGATTGCCACCAACGTGATCGAGGACCAGTTTTTCGTGATGTTCCAGGACCCGGGCTCCGACCTGTCCGTCACCGACCCGAACTACCTGGCGAAAATTCTTCCGGAGCTGGTGCTGGTGCCGCAGGAAGAGGGCCTGATCAGCATGTTCACCGGCTGGAAAGCACGGGTCGAGGCCATGAACAAGTACAATCGGCTGCGCGGCAAGGCCTACAAGCGGGCACAGCCGCAGGGCCCTTCCCTGGACGACATCTGGTACGGCAATGAAAGCGCCGCCCTGACGATCTTCCGCAACTTCGACAACGCCATGGTCAGCAAGGGCTTCGTGGGCGCAGACCCCGAAACTCTCTGGTTAATGGATTTCCCCATGCTGGAGCGGACCTACTACCTGCTCGTCGTCAATTTCGATGTCTTCGGCAGTGTGGCCACCCAGGCAGAAACGCGCCTCTACTTTGACCTGATACGCTCCAACGCCGAGAATAATTTCCTGCACTTCATGCCGCCCACCGTTCGTACCTCGATGCGGGACTCCTGGTACCAGGGAGGCCTGGCTGAGCTGAAAATGAGCACGATGTAAGAGATCGTCAACGAGAAGATGCCGGTGGACATTGCTTACCGGACGGATAAACCGAAGGCGGAGTTCATCTCCATGGTTGCCGCGCGGATGGGGCCCTATGCCGGCCTGCCCGATGTGCTGAACCGCTGCCAGAGCGCGCCCTGCCAGAGTGAGGGAGCCACGCCCGAGCAACAGCGCATCGAGGCCAGCCTGCAAACCCTGGCCTCGCGCCCGGCCGCGGACACGGGCATGCGCTTCGTCAGGTTTATGCCGGACACGGCCTTTCTGCGGGTAACGGCGCCGGACGGCAGCGGCCAGGCCTACACCCTGATCAGGAACAAGGCCCACAGCAACGTAGCCTTCATGTTCAATGAGAGTGATCGGCGCGTTCGCTCCGCTGACACCCTGACCATCTACCCGGGCCTCCTGGGCAGCTACCCCAACTTCATGTTCCAGGTACCACTGGAGCGGATAGAGGCCTTCACCACAGCGCTGCATTCTGCCCGGACGGCAGAGCAGTTTTCCGCGCTGGTGGACGAGTTCGGCCTGCGCCGGACCAACCCGGCGATCTGGGAAAATTTCCAGTGGTTTGTCGATCACATGCGCCAGATCCGGCCGCTGGAAGCGGGCGTATACGATCTGGGCCGCTACCAGAAAGTGGCACAGATGACAGGCGATGAACAAGGCTGAGCGCCGGGCAAACCCCCGGACCACAACAGGAGAGATGACTATGCAACTTCGGAATCTGGTTTTACTGGCCTGCCTGCTGGCCCCGACTGCCTTCGGCGGCGATATCCCGGCGGGAGGGCGGCTGCCGGACCTGAACATCGCCGAGCGGGGCGAACTCGTGCTCGACGGCGACGACGTCGGTTACCGCGGCTGGACCTACCCGCAGCAGCCCGGCAAGGCGCATGTGGTGCAATACATGGCCGCCACCCAGGCCGCCAGTAACATCAACAAGGCCTTTACCGACAGGATGAAAACCGACCTGCCCAAGGGATCCTTCCTGTCGACCACTATCCTCAACCTGGACGAGGCCGTGTGGGGGACCGGCGGCTTTGTCGTGAACGAGCTGAAATCAAACAAGAAGCGGTTCCCCGGCGCGGTGCTGGTGGTCGATGAGAAGGGCGCAGGCCTGCGCCAGTGGCAGCTGGAGAAGGCAAGCTCCGCCATCGTCATCATCGACCCGGCGGGGGTGGTGCGCTATTTCAAGCAGGGCGCCCTGTCGGATGCGGAGATCGAAAGCGCGCTGGAGCTGGTGCGGCAGTACGTCGCCGCCGATGCGCCACCGATGGCGGCGGCCGCTACTGCGGTAGGC
>JBFZEF010000003.1:0-7670 GCA_041307045.1 Halioglobus sp. | reverse complement strand
ACGGACCTGGGCAATTACGCCGGGCGACCTGACGCGAGTATAGGCCGGATCATTCCGGCCCGCACCTCAGCCCCAGGACTGCCGTCCACTGCCGCGCGTTCAGGGGCGCGATGGAGAGTCGACCCTGCCTGAAGATACTGAGTTCGGCGGTTGCGGGGTTTGACTTGAGTGCCTTTACCGGGATCACCTCGGCAAATTTCTCGACCAGGCGGACATCGACACAGTACCAGCGTGGATCCTCCGGTGTGGATTTTGCGTCGAAATACGGGCTGTCAGGATCAAACTGGGCCGGATCCGGGTAGGCGGCCTTTACCACTTCCATGGTACCGGCGACCCCGACGCGCTTGCAGCTGGAGTGGTAAAACAGCGCCAGGTCGCCTTTTTCGACCCCGTCGCGCAGGTTGTTGCGCGCCTGGTAATTGCGAATCCCGTCCCAGCGCGCGGTCTGCTTCTTCTTCGCGGCCAGGTGGTCGATGCCAAACTCGTCGGGCTCCGACTTGAATATCCAGTAGTTCAACGTGTCGCCACCTGCTGTCGTTGGCGCCGGGTGAATCAGCGGCTTCTATAGTCCGCGATGATCGCTCCGGCCGCGGCGATATCCTGCTCGTGGGAAGCCTCCCGCCAGGTCTCGCCCAGCGCGGCCTCGTACCACTCCCGCATCGATGGCAGGTCGAGCATGCGCTGCTGGTAGGCCATGGCCTCTGCTGACAGTGGCAGCTGATACGATTGCACCCGGAAAACCACCGGAGCAAAAAAGGCGTCGACAGCGGTGAACTGCGAGCCCGCCAGGAAGGGGCCGCCGAACAGGCGGGGGCCCTCGCGCCAGAGCTGGTCGATACGCGCCAGGTCCTGCTTGAGGGCTTCACTGGAGCGGTGCAGTTGAACGCGCTGGCCGCAGCTCATACTGCATTCATTGCGCAGCGCGCTGAAGCCGGAGTGCATTTCCGCGCTGGCGCAGCGGGCCCAGGCCCGGGCAGCAGTTTCCCGGGGCCAGACCTGCGGGTGGGCCTCGGCCACGTACTCGGTGATGGCGAGCGAATCCCACACCGTCTGCTGCCCATCGACCAGGCAGGGTACTTTCGCCGTGGGGCTGAAGCGGCTAAATTCATCCTGGTTGCCGCTGTCGGCAAAGGGGTGTATCACTTCATTGAAAGGGATCCCGAGCGCGCGCAGCAGCACCCACGGGCGCAGCGACCATGACGAATAGTTCTTGTTGGCGATATGCAGGGTGTACATAGCTGACTCCCGGGGAGAGTTGCCGCTGATTACAATGCCATCGGCAAAAATATCAGGGCCATGCTGATCCAGGCGCCCACGCTGAAATAAGGTGTCAGCCAGAGGGCGTCGTCCTTCCACCTGTCCCAGCTGTGGCTGATTTCCCGGCGGTCCCAGGCGTCCCGAGCGCCCTCGGCGATACCCAGGTATGCCTGCCCATCTGCCCGGCCGCGGCGAAATCGCCTCAGGTACAACGGTATATCCACGGTCAGGCAATAGACGACGAAGGCCACAGAGCAGACTACCCCCGCGATGGCCAGCAGGTGAATGAGGCCATTGGTGTCCATTGCGATGACCGTGAGCAGTGCGGCCATCCAGGAAAATCCTGCAGCCCAGAGAAACGACTCAACCGCCTGGGTGATGTGATTCAGGGTGAGGATACTGTGCCAGCAGAAGGCCTGTGCCACGATGGTGCAGAACGTGATAACCCAGGCCGTATGCTGGACCCAGGGGAGCCCGGCGTGAACGCCCAACTGGTGTACCAGCAGCCCGAGTTGCAGGCCAAAACAAATCTCTGCGATGGTCGCGGCGCAGCGTCCCAGGAAAATGCTCGAGAGCGAGGAATCGACAAGGACCAGCCGTTCCAGGTCGACGCGCGGAAACAGGGAACGGTAGGCGCACACGAACACGTAGACACCGGAAAGGGCGATCTGGATCGCAAAGTACGGGTCGGTACCCTCGTTGAAATACCAGATGGTGAGCCAGAGGCAGATGTTGAGGACGCCGAGCACACACAATGCCCGCCACCACAGCAGCGCCGCGAAACTTGATGCGGGAATGCGTTTCATCGATTTATTACAGTAATGTGACGATTATATGAAGATACCACGGCGAAGTTTAGGCGCAGCCGCGGCTTAGTGCAAGGTTAGGAACGTATCAGGGGACGCGTCGGAGTGCTCTGTCAGGGGATCAACAAAGCAAAAAGTGTTTCCAGGGCCGGATGGCCCAGCTCACATGGCTGTTAGCTGCTATTCAGTTCGCGGTATAAAGTCATCCAGGTCGTGCCAGCCGCAGCCGAAGCTGGCACGCAGGGATTGGCCTTCACTTTTCAATACGTTGATCTCACCCCCGCTACGGAGGAAATCCTCGACCTGCATAGTGATCTGCATCCTGACTCTCTCCTTCTCGACGAGTGCCATAGCTGTTTCACGAGCAATTTTCATCTCCAAATCCTCAAGCTTGCGTGACGTCGGAAGAATGCAGCGGGCACGTTGCAGAAATAGGTAGGACTTGTGAATTTTTTATCACCGCTGCTCAGCTTCTCGTGGAACTGGCATGTACCACTCGCTCATATCGTCGTACATCTCGCCTTTCATGATGTGCAGCGGGGCGCGGTGATAGATTTTGATGTCATGGAACGGGTCAGTGATGATCTTGGTGGCCCAGACCAGTCCGGACTGGAAGCCCATAAGGAAGAACAGTTGGACCGTGCGGAATAGCACAGCGCCGACGCCAGTCATAAACCACAGGATGGCGGTCGTATACAGCAGTCCCTTATCTACCTGCTCCTCGTTCAGCAGGCCAAAAAAACTCGGGTTGAGTAGCAATACGACCGGGACAGCGATCCAGATCGACAGCAGGATGACTTTGCGTCGCAGGTTGTAGCCCACCTTTACGCTTTCCTTGTACTCATGTGTCACCTTGTTCACCGCGTCGTAGTTCTTCGGCTCGAATATGAAGTGCCCGATCTGGCGCAACACCATCGCCAGCAGCCATCCCACCATCACCGCGGCGACTGGATCTACGAAGATCAGGTAGTAACTGGCGACGAAGCAGCTAGCGCTGAGAAGGTGCAGCAGCTGGTTTACCCGGTTGTGGTGATAAAAGCGGTGGTCGTCCCAACGTTGTTGCTGGAGTTCTGCCCTGAAGTTCATCGTGGTATGCCTCTTTGCGATTGTTAATGGGTTGATTCAGCTGTAGGTCGTGCGTTTCTTCGAAGGAGCGCCTGCCCCATGTTTACTCGCCTGCCGGTCTCCATTCCCTCGCACATGGCGTGATCCGCCGTGGCAAATACGATAATGGTTGAGCCGTGCTGGAAATAACCAAGCTCGTCGCCTTTCTCGTAGTGGGCGCAGCACCCCAGGCGCTGCGGACCGTTGTAGTGCATATCGAGAACCCCGTTCAGACAATGCAGCCTGATGCTCGCCACCAGGATCGCGGCGACAGCCACCAGGCAGATCCCGCTGTCCGACGCTTCGGTATGCAGTTCCATCACCGCTCGCTCGTTCTTGCAGTAGAGCTTCTCGATACGGCGCAACGCGATGGGGTTCACATTCCATGTGTCGCCCGAGATGTAGGTGACCTGGCGGACATCGCAGGCCATCGGCGCATGAAAGCGGTGATACATGCTCGACTTCAACCGCAGGGTGATGAATATGCCATCTCGATACCTGTGCTGCAGCGTGGCATCGGGAATGAGATCCGCCAGCTCGTAGGGGAAGCCCTTGGCCTGGAACAGGGTTGTTCCGGACATGCGGCCGCACTCGCCGACGATGGCGTCACAGGGGCTGACGATGATGTCTTCTCGCGGGTCTATTGGCCTCGCGTCGTCGCGAAGCTCCCGGATGAAGCAATCGCGCAGGCTGCTGAATTCGGATTTGCGGGCCTCATCCAGCCGGAGGTCGTCGGCAAACTGTTGCCAGAGTGCCACCGACAGGCGGGTCAGCCATTTGCTTTCGATGCCGCTGAACCAACCCATGAAACGGGTGGCGAGGCGCCGCGGAATCCGGTTGGTGAGCAGGAAGTTCAGCTGTTCCTGCTGGCTCAGGTTGCGAATCAGTGCTACCACAGGTCAGGCTACCGAGCGGTGTTCCAGCATACACACCGGGGCGGGGAGGCCCAGGTCCTGTACGAACCGCGTCATTATGTCCTCGGCCTGGTACTGCCCGGCCCGGGCGAGGGCGCCCCCGCGCATGGCCGCGCGCCGATCCGGCCATCGGTAGTGGGCGACGATCTGTGCGGCCATCTCCTCCGCTGTCTCCACCAGGTAGCCGCTGACACCGTGCTCGATAATGTCCTTGGGACCCTTGCAATTGTATGCCACGGCCGGCATGCCGTAGACGAAGGCTTCCAACAGAACATTGCCAAAGGTATCGAAGCGGGAGGGAAACACGAACAGGTCCAGGCCCGCATAGAGCTGGGCAAGCCGGTGTTGCTCGAGCCACCCAAGAAAGACCGCGTCTGGCAGTACTTTCCTCAGCGCATCTTCGTCCGGCCCGCAGCCGGCGATGACGAGACGGAGGTCCGGCAGGGTCTCCCGCGCCCGGGCCAGCACCTCGGGCAGGTCGAACAGGCCCTTCTCGCGGCTGATGCGACAGGCGATAAACAGAACAGGGGTCTGTGCCGTGGCGTCGGTGAACAACTCCCGCTTGTCTATCGGCCGGATTCCGGGCAGGGGCCGGGGCGCGTGATGGGCGGTGAGGTGAACGCGCTCCCGTTCCAGCTGCATTTCATGACCGGTCAACCAGTCGCGGTGGTCGCTGTTGAGTACAAATATGCCATCGAACTGGCTGTAGAGCAGTCGCAACAGTCGCCGCACCCGGTCCCTTTCATGCTGGCTGGCGTTGGTCGTGCACTTGATGTACTCGATCCAGTCTGTGTGCATGAAGAAAAAGCAGGGTACGTTGAACTGGTATTTCAGGAACAGGCTCACCACTACCATCGGACCCTCGGTGGAGCAGGCCACACGGTCATAACCGCCTTCGTAGAAAATGCGCGCAATCTCCATGAGATTGGGGATCCGCAGTTGCTGGCCGCCCGACTCCGGCAGGGTATAGGTTTCCAGGGGTCGCACTACGTGAAGGTGGGGAGCGGGTTCCTCGGTCTCGTGGCAGATCAGGAAATCGATGGCAATATCGTTTTGCTGGATCTGCCGCAGTTTCCCGCCCAGGGAGTTGGAGACGCCGTTCTTGTCAAACAGGGTGTCAGTCAGGTAGAGCACCCGGTGCTCATGCTGGTTGCGACCGGTGGCGGCCGCGAAGGTATTGAGGAACTCCCGGTTCTTATACAGCACACGGGTGCTGGCAAGGCTCGCCCCTGCAAGTACCAGGGCGATCATTGCCGGAAAGGACAACTGATCCAGCAGCTTTGCAATCCTGCGCCCGCCGATTTGCTTGTGCTTGCCCTTGTCACCAAAGATCAATGCGGTCAGCTGGCTGGGCAACTCGAAGTTGCGGGTAAGTTCCTCGGTCGAGAGCTTTTCATGCAGCCTGCTGTCGGCGAACAGTTCCGATTCCCGGATTCGCGAGAACATCAGCCGGTTCAGTTCGGTGAATAGCGCCGCTATCACGCCATTGACTGTGGCGACAAACAGCTCAGGGGATTGATGCCTGCTGTCGGCAATGATCTCCAGGTAGCGGATCCAAAATCGGTATTTCTTCGATAGTTTCCACTTGAGCATTTTGTTGGGCTTCTTGCCCTGCAATGCGTCGTGCACAAATTCGAAGAATTTTCTCGAGTGCTTTTGCTTCTGCAGTTCCAGCAATATGTTGCTGATACCGAAGCAAGCCAGCTTGTCGAACGTTTCGCCGCGGTGCAACATGATCCGCAGCAGGCCAGGGTCCTCGATCCGGGTAGCGACCTGGGCGAAGTAGTCGAGCAGGGCGATATTGAGCTTATGGCTTTCCCCCACATCGCCGAAGGGCGCCACCCGGCCCGCGCGCAGGGCTTCCAGGGCCAGGTCAGAGGCCTTTTCGGTTTTGAGTCGTTCCTGCAGCCTGGGTACCATCAGGTAGGAACCGCACTGGCCCGCAAAGATACCCATGTGGTCATCGGAGCCGCCCGTGAGTACCTTCGGCTGGTCCGGGTTCACGCCGAAGTCCTGCGGGTCCAGCTTGTGCTTGCGGGCGTAGGCGCGGATCTTCGCGGGGGTGAGGCTCTGTATCCAGTTCAGGGTCAGGGTCGACTGCCACAGATCCCGCTGGCCGTTCAGTACCTCGAAGCGCTGGAACATGACGGCCAGCTTTTCGAACAGCTCCAGATCCAGTTGTTTGTTGCTTGTATAGAAATAGAGCGGATGGGGCAGCACTACCGGAATGTCCTGGGCCGCGGCATAACGCAGGAAGTCGTAGATATTCTCTCGCCGGTTGTTGAGGATGATCTCCTGTTCCCGATCGAAGCCATAGGTCAGTACGTGGCAGAAAAGATTGATGTCGGGGAAGTGGCAGGTGAACTCTGCGGCGACCAGCACATCCTCGCCCTCATCCAGCAGTTGCCAGCAGGATCGCGCGTTGTTGTGGTTGGTGATCGTCAGGACGTCGCTGCCGTTGCTTCGCAGGCATTTCACCAGGGCTTTTGTCTTCAGCCAGGTTTCCGGCAAGCCCAGGATCCGGCCCCAGAGTTCGTCCGGCTTGTCGCTGTTGTGGTCGTGACAGTGCAGGTCGATGCGCAGCCTGTCCGCGGGCGCGTAGCGCCGGGATTCCTGTTCGAGGTACTCGTTGAATTCATTGGCCAGGGAGCGGCGAAATTCGCCGGGGCGTATCGTACTCAGCGAGGTCTTGGCGTTCATCTGGCGTCCTCCAGCAGATTACCGGTCGGTGCGCCGGTTTTGAATTTCACCCTGGCCAGTAACGGAAAGCGCGCCTGCAGGGTTTCCATTACCAGTTGCCGCTGGATCGACTGATCGGTGAGCGCTTCCGACTGCCACCACCAGCCATCCTCGGCCATGCGGGAGGCGGCGCTGACAAAGCGCACCGCCACTTCCTCGAATTCCTCATCGCTGAAATTGAAGCTCATGATCATGCGGCCGCTGCCGATCCAGCTCAGCTCGAGCCCGGCATCGCGCAGGTAGAACTGCAGCATCCAGTTGTAGCGGCTGGGGGTGCGATAGAGCACGGTCCAGATACTTTGCAGGTTCGCCACCTCTACCGGGAGGCCTGCCTCCTGCAGCCGCCTGTTGAGGCGGGCGGCCCGGGTGTCCCACAGGGCGTCGGCCTGGGCGTACAGGCTCTGGTACTCGGGCTCCTCGATGCGTCGCAGGAAGACGTTCATCGCAGCCATGACATAGGGATGGGAATTGAAGGTACCGCGAGCGAAGGAGACATTGGCCGGCTGGTCGTCCCGATACCGTTTCATCTGGTCATGCCGCCCGCAGAGCACCCCGACTGGCAGGCCGCCACCCAGGGTCTTGCCGTAGGTGACCATATCCGCCTGCACGCCGAAATATTCCTGGGCGCCCCGGTAGGCCAGCCGGAAGCCGGTGAAAACCTCGTCAAAGATCAGCACGATGCCCCTGTCGGTGCACACCTCCCGGATCCTTTGCAGCCATCGGGTGTAGGCCGCGCGATCGAAATGTGCCGACCGTTTGCTGCTGACCAGAGAGGCATCGCCGGGGGCGTCCGCATTGGGGTGCAGGGCCTGCAGGGGATTGATCAGTACGCAGGCGATGTCCCTGCGGG
>JBFZEF010000002.1:0-6943 GCA_041307045.1 Halioglobus sp. | reverse complement strand
CGAAACATGGAGATTGGCAAATACAGCGAATCTACCAGGCTGGGCGCCGCGCGCCTCCAGCGGACCATGCGCGATGCATCCGACAGCCTGGGCAGGTTCAGGCTTGGCACCCACCGGGCAGCCGCTGAGGCCAGGCCGGTATCCGCCGAGGATCTCGAGCGTATCGCCGTGGCCCCAAGGGTTTACCGCGAGGCGGATATGAGTGCAATGGAGCGCGCAGATCGAGTCGCGGCGACAGTTTAAGCGTTCATGCGCTTTGCTGAGGGCTATTGCCCGGGCGCAACTACAGAAATCGTAATTGGAGGTGGATCTAGTGGCTGGTAAACCGGATATCGTTGCCCTCAAGTGGGTCGTCGGGCTAATGAACAGGCAGGCGGAGAGCGCCGAAGCTGCCCTTGTCGAGTACAGCAATAATCCGGCCGAGAAGAAGCCGTTGTTGCAGTGTATGTGGGCAGTACACCAGATTACCTCCACCCTGCGGGCCCTGGGAATGAAAAAGGGCGAGATGCTTACCCTCGAGATGGAGCGCAGCCTCAATTACATCTACAAGGAAAAGGTCGCCGGAGAGCGGCGCAAGCTGACCATGGGCGGCCTGATGCAAGCTCTCAAGATGTTGCCGGCATACCTGGCCCACACCCAGAATGCCCGCCAGGATACCGGGCAGGGCCTGGAACAGCACATCAATGACCTGCGTCGCTGGCTGGGCGAAAGCCCGCGTCCGCGCGCCTACTTCTTTCACATGGAGCTTGCGCCTGGTGCCGGGATAAGCGCCGGGGCAACCGGCGCGTCAGATGAGGAGGTCAGGAACCATGCGAATGTGATGCTGGCCCTCTACCTGGAGATGGCGAAGATGGCGCTGCGTCGCCGCAATGTCACCGAGGGCATGAAGACGGTTGCCCGGATCTCACGCAAGATGCAACTGCTGTTTGCCGGGACGGTTGCGGAGCGCTTCTGGCTTACCATGATCGGTCTTTGCGAGGGCATAGCCGGTGGCTTGATCGTTCCGGATGAGTGCATTGGCCAGATATTCAAGACCGGCGCGTTTCTTATCAAGTTTGCCCGGGAGAATGGCAGTCGGATCGATACCACGGTGGACTTCGATGACTGCCAGCAGCAGATGCTGTTCTATATAGCCTCCTGCAAGGCAAGGCCCGTCCACATAGCCCACATCAGAAAAGTCTTCGGTATCGACGAGAGGACGATTGAAAAGGCCAATCGCGGCCTGGTGCACATGGATGCCCTGATTACCGCGCTTACCGGCGCAATGAACCAGCTGGAGCGGGTGGTGCAGTTTTTCAGTGCCAACGACCCGTACAAGGCGGGAGACCCAAGCGCTTCCGTCCAGTTCGATACCGCCCTGGATGGTATCGACGGCGCTGCGCTGCGCCTGGATGCGGCAGGCCAGCAAAAACATGCCCAATCACTGCGTCGTTCGCAACAGAAGCTTGGCGAACTCTGCCGGGGTCTCCACCGGGATACTCAGGCGCAACACGAACTGGTAGTCAACGACATCATCAGGAGTATCGTCGATGTAAAACTCGACATCGAGCACAAGCTCCAGCACGGGCTTTCCATAACCTACTCCAGCAAGGAGTATGAGCTGCGCCAGAGCGTGGTAAGCGCAACCTTCAATCACATGAGCCTGGTGGAAAACCACCTGCACCAGATTCTGCGCCGCAAGGCCCTGGCCAGTGCCCTCGCCAGGAAGTCTTCCAGCGAGGAGGGGCTGTCGCAACTCCTGGTGGCGCTGAGCCGGCACCTGAACAAGACCGACAAGGGTCATGAGGAGCTGCGGCAGGCTGTAACCGATGCAGGCAGGGGTGAAGTTGATCGGAACCGGTTGTATCAGTTGGCCAGGGCGTACCTGGATGGACTGGACGATGTCCCGGAGCGCAAGGCGATCGACCTCTCCTTACAGCTGCTCGAGCATATATCCGGCGCCCTGTGCTTCGCCGGAATGGCCCGGGAAGGCCAGGTGATCGAACAGTGCCGCCGCTGGCTGGGCGCTGCCAGCAGAGCCGGCAGCGTGCGCGAGGATGATGCCTTCCGCTGTTTCGCCGATGCCTTCGCCCAGATCGAGCTGCATTTGCAGCGCTCGCTTGCCGATCCGCTTGACGACACCTCCTATTTGATGGCTCTAGCCGAGCAGCGCGCGGCCGAACTGGAGAAGTGGCAGGAACAGGCATCGCCCGGTGCCGAGGTGACCAATCCGGTTCGATCCGATGCCGTCAACCTGGTCCAGGACGCAGAGATTACTCCCGAGTTCCGTCAGGTGTTTATCGAGGAATCCGATGAAATCGTCCGCGAATTGATCAGTTTGACCGACGCATGGGTGCTGGATCCGCAGCCGAACGAGCTGTTGCGGGATATAAGACGACATTTCCACACTTTCAAGGGGAACGGGCGTGCGGTTGGCGCTAACATTCTGGGTGAGTTGGGTTGGGCGGTGCAGGATATGCTGGATCGGGTGCTCGATGGTGAACTGGCCGCGGGCGCAAGGCTGCAGGAATTGCTGCAACAGGTGGTAGCGGCCCTGCCCTCGCTGGTTGAGTCGTACCGGAATGCAGGTGAGCTGGATATAGCCGATGTCCGCCACCTCACCAATCGCTGTTTCCTGGCGGCGAAATCCGGCAGCAGGCAGGCGGCCCGTGAATTCCAGGCCGCGGATACCCCCCGGGCTGCCGCCAGGCTGGCTAGCCCGGTAGCAGTTACCAGTGGCATCACCCATTAGGTTCACAGGCGACACAGTCAACTGCCAATAGGGACAGTGGAGGTAAGCAGTGTATACAGACATGAATACAGAGATGCGCGGCGGCACGGAATCAGTCGATCCCGCGGCGGATTCTCGCGAGAACGAGCTTGGCTGGTTGCTCGATATGGACCTGTCAGAGCCGCAGGAGAAGCTGTTTACCGTTGAACAGGCGACATCTGTTGACACCAGCCTCACTGAGTATGAGCTGGAAGTGGCGCGTCGCCCGATGACCCGCGGCGCCGTTGGCGCTGACGATCTTGCATCCTATGTTTATGAAGAGATCGTCATTTCCTCGGAAGCCCAGGGCGGTGACATCTATATCAGTAATTCACCGGCCGCTTCCGCCATGAACGGCCGGGAGAACCAGGAACTGATGGCGATAGATTTCTCCAGACCGTCCCCGGCAGATGCCGTCGATCCACAATTCGGGCTCAAGGAGGGTCTGGATATTCTCGGCCTCGCGGAACAGGATGACATAGGCGAGAAGTTCCTGGTGATCAAGCGCTCGAGGAGCACGGATGGCAGCGAGCTGGGTAATGCGGCGACGGAGGCCGGCGTTAGCGCCGCTACCACTGTCGACGAGGCTCCACAGTCGCCTGTCATGCTGAGCGATGCCCCGGTGCTGAGGCTGGTCAAGGCGCGCGCGCCACAGCCGGTTGCCAATGACCCGACGACTGATAACGTCGCTGCCCGGGTAGCTGGTCTGTTGCCGGCTCTCATGGACGAGTTGCGCGCTGTGCTGAATCAGCGCCTCGCGATGCTGGGCCTTGCGATGGACTCCGTGCGGGCCGAGTTGAAGATGGCGCGCGACCAGTCGCATGCGGACGAACTGTCGAACCAGGGATTTGGCCCCCTGGTCGAAATCTGTTCCAGGCCGCTTGGCACACTGCAGCAATTGCGCCAGCTTGATGTCGATGCAATGTATCTGCGCCTGCTGGATGCGGGCGATGGACAGTTGCGCAACACCCTGTTCGATGAGGATTCGGTCTCGACCGATCCCGCGGCGGAATATGTGGAGTTTGACAGCCCGCTGGAGCAGCTGGAGACATTCCTCTCCGATATGGCCGCGGATACAGCCATGGCGTCGCAGGACGACACATTCACCGGCGAATTGGCTGAGCCCCATGCACTCCAGTGGCAGGGCAATGACGCAGATATAGATGAGGCTTTCGCTGATTTTGGCGCATCAGTCGCCACCGCCAGCGGTGATGAATTCATTGCCGACCCCGCCGCGTCGGCCCTGGCCGAGTTCCTGGACGCTGACTCCTGCGACATCTTTGCGGAGGATTTCTTCGCGGACGAGAGCCTGTCCGGGTTTGGAGTGGTCGCTGACACGGCCGAAATCGCTGCAGGCCCACAGGCGGACATCGACGAGCTGTTCGAAAGTCTGGGCATTGAGGCTGTTGAAGCCGATGAGATATGCGGTGTTGGCGTCGGCGAGTTCTCCGCAGCCGCTGGGCATCTGCAACTGGTACCCCTGCTGGAAATGGCCGCCACGGCGCAGTCGGTAGCCCATGCTGAAGCGGCTGAAGCGGCCGACGGTGCTGACTTCTGCTGTGTTCCCGCTGGTATCGTCTTCGCCGAGGCCAGCCTGGGCGGCGGAGAGATCTTCTCCGATTTCCTCGATGCGTTTGTCGAGGAGGGTTCTTCGGAACTGGAGAAACTCGAAGACGCGGTCTCCCGGTGGGAGAAGGACCTGGCCTCCGACGACGCCTATGCGGCGGTGAGCCGGATCCTGCACACCATCAAGGGTATAGCCAAGGGCGTTGGCCTGCAGTTCTACGGTACCCTGATCCATAATTTTGAAACCCTGCTGAGTGCGCTGCCCAGGCCCCGGACCGGATCGGAAGGGGACTATTTCCGCATTGTGAACGCCTGGCTGGACGCCTGTGTCCGGGGCCTTGATCTTATCCAGGATTCGAGGGGGGACATCCCCAACACGCTGCCCCAGGGCGCCAGGCTGGAGCCGGTGGAAGCCCGCGAGTCCGCTGTGCAGGCGGTCGAGGCAACCCCGGAGCCGGCCGCGCCAGCGCCGCAGCCGGTGTCCGAGGCCAACGATGTGCGGGCCAGGCAGTTGTCCAAGAAAATGGCGGACGAGGGTGCGCGTGCACTCGCCGCCCAGCAATCGGTGCGTATCACCTCCGAGAAGCTGGACCACCTCCTCAACCTGAGCAACCAGGCCCAGCAGCTCAGTGTGCGCACGGCACAGAGCGTCACTCGCAGCAAGCGCTCATCCTCAGAGATGCAGGGCCGGCTGGTGTCCTTGCGAGCGCATATTGCCGCCATCGCTGACCGCGCCCTGCGCAGTGTCGCGGCCAAGGGGGTGCAACCCGGCGCCCCGATGGACGCGCTGGAAATGGACCAGTATTCAGAATTGCAGGAGGCCGCGAATATCCTGCGCGAAGGCGTGGAAGACCTGGCCGATCTGGTGGATTTCGCCACCCGCCAGAACATCCAGGTGGAGGCACTGCTCAAGCAGCAGACCCGGGTTATCTCCTCAATAGGCTCTGCCATCCGCAGTGCCCGGGTCGTGCCGGTATCGCGCCTGATGCCGGGTCTGCGCCGCCTCGTGCGCACCCTGAGCGTGGACCTCGACAAGTCCGTCTCCTTCCAGGTACTGAACGAGCTGGGAACCCTGGACCGCGACGATTACGCCCGCTGCCAGACGATCCTGGACCATATGGTGCGCAATGCCCTGGACCACGGGATAGAGCCTGCCGCTGAGCGTGGGGCCGCCGGCAAGCCCGCGGAAGGGCTGGTGACGATCGATATCCGCAAGGCGGGAGCCGATTCGGTGATTACCCTCACGGACGACGGCCGCGGCATCGACCCCGAGAAGATGCGCGAGTCCGCCATCAGGAAGGGCCTGGACCTGGATGTTTATGCCCTCACCGATGCCGAGGCGACTCGCCTGATCTTTCACAAGGGCTTTTCGACCGCGTCCTCGGTCAGCCAGATTTCAGGCCGGGGCGTGGGTATGGACATCGTCCTCACCGAGCTGCAGGAGATGGGCGGTGATATACAGATCAACTCGGTCCCCGGGCGGGGTACCTCGTTCCATATCCGCGTGCCCTCCTCGATCACCGTC
Organism: Halioglobus sp.; assembly: GCA_041307045.1. Classification (GTDB taxonomy): domain Bacteria; phylum Pseudomonadota; class Gammaproteobacteria; order Pseudomonadales; family Halieaceae; genus JARRPM01. The sequence continues at coordinate 1,103 of JBFZEF010000002.1, read as the reverse complement.
AATGGTGCGCTCCTGGTCAGCGCAGGGGAACACTCCTACGCCATTCCACTGGGTGGCCTCATCGCGGTCGAACAGGTGCCGGTAGCAGAATTCTTTGCCGCAGTGAATGACAATGCGCGCCTGACTGTCGCGGGCATGGAGTGCGAACCGGCTTATCTTGCGACCCTCTGCCATACCGGCCACGCCCTGGACTCCAAGACCTGGCGCACCAGCGTCCCGGTGATTGTCGCAGGCTCCCCCGAGCGCTATATGGCTATCGCCATAGATGATGTGGAGGAAGCGCTTGAACTGGTGATCCGCTCGCTGGGCCCACAGTTCTCCACGGTGCCGGGCGTGGCCGGGGCAGCCACCACCGCGGCCGGGGAAGCCATCGTGGCACTCGATCTGAACCTGCTGGTAGCCAGCGTTCCTGCAGGTGGCAGGTCTACCCTGCATGTCGATACGCCGCGGGAGGAGAACCTGCTGGTCATGGTAGTGGATGACTCGCGCACCCAGCGCATGGTTGCCACCAGTCAGCTGGAGACCGTCGGGGTGGACACCATTACCGCTGAAAACGGCGCGGTTGCGATCGACCTGCTCAACACTGCCGAACGCTTGCCGGACATAATCCTGATGGATGTCGAAATGCCGGTCAAAGACGGCATACAGGCACTGCGGGAAATTCGCAAGTCCGTTCGCTTCGGGCACATACCGGTGATCATGATCACCTCCCGGACCGGCCTGAAGCATCGCGCCATGGCCCAGGCCGCCGGTTGTAACGGCTATATGGGCAAGCCATTTAACTTCCGCATGCTGATCGGCCAGGTCAATGAGTTGACGGGCTACCGGCTGCAACTGTCCTGAGGGCACGATATGAGCACAGGTTCCGGAAGTTTTTGTGTGTTGATTCCCTGCTCTTCGGGGGTGTCCTGGGCCATACCGCAGCGCTGCCTCGGGGAGATCGTTACGGTAGCGGCCACGGATGACTTGCCCCCGCAGGATATCAGCTGGCGCGGAGAGAGTATTCCCGTGGTCGATTTCGGGCGCGATGATGCGCTGCCATGGCGTGACCAGCGCAGCGATACGGGCCTGGTTGCCATCGTACTGGGGCAGCGCGATGAGGC
>JBFZEF010000001.1:0-9461 GCA_041307045.1 Halioglobus sp. | reverse complement strand
ACCTCGATTTTGCAGCCGACCACTAACACAGTGATGCTCAGGAGAAAAAACACTCTCGATATCAATTTCATGACGAGATCCCGCATTGATTTGCGCTTGAATCGCACAATATACCCATGTTTCTAATATGGATAACGACCCATAGGCCGTGCTCTGACACGGATCAATCTTTATGCGATTAAGAGCAATCAGGGTGGCTGGCACAACAGCTGGGTGCAGGTTGCTGGGTGGCCGAAGTGCGTCGTTAACCGCCAAAGGTTGGATTAGGCCAATCTGTCTGATCCCCCCCGATAGCGGCCGTCATTGCTGCCTTGGATTCCGTATAGAAATGTCTAAAAGGTACCACCTTGAGCTATTTGCTCAACCGGGCTTCGACTCGACCTGCCTGCCGGTCCTGGTCAGCTATCGCCTGCGGACAGACACTCGCTTACAATTCTACTCGGTGGCCGCTGTCGACACAGATGCGGCGTTCAGAAGTGCTATCCTTCTGCTGAAGCTTCACTCGCTCACGTGACGGGAAGCTGATGAACATAACAGAGGATTTGAACGATGAGTCAATTCAACTTGAGCGGCAAGATTGCTATCGTCACAGGCGGAAATGGGGGTATCGGACGCGGCATCGCGTTGGCACTGGCCGAGGCAGGTGCCAATGTCTGCATCGCGGGGCGGAACGAACAGAAGAACGAAAAGGTACGGATTGAGATCGAAGGGCTCGGCGCCTCGGTCATCGCCCAGAGGTGTGATGTAAACGATAATACCTCAATCGCAGAGACCATTGAGGCCACGATCGACGCCTTTGGTGGCTTGAACATTCTGGTCAACAACGCCGGTATTGTCACACTGAATAGTCCAGAGGCGATTACTGACGAGGAATGGATGTCGCTGATCGACACCAACCTCAACAGTGTTTTCAGATTTTGTCGTGCCGCTCATCAATCGCTGGTGAAGGCCGGCGGGGGCAAGATCATCAACATCGGCTCCATGTACTCGATCTTCGGAAGCCCCTTTGCTGCTAGTTATTCGGCAAGTAAGGGAGGTGTTGTGCAGCTGTCGAAATCGCTTGCAGTATCCTGGGCTGAAGACAATATTCAGGTCAATGCCATCCTGCCGGGTTGGATCGAGACGGACATGACTGCACCACTCGAGACCGATATGGCCGAGATACACGCGGCGATCATTGCGCGCACCCCCGCGCGACGCTTCGGCCAGCCCGAGGAAATTGGCGGCACGGCGGTTTATCTGGCGTCGAGCGCCTCCAATTTTGTCACCGGCCAGTCCATTGCCGTGTGCGGTGGCTATAGCATCGCGTAATGGACCCGGCCGATTGCGGTCAGCAAGATCAAGCAATTGCAAGCTGAACGAATGACCGCCGTGAGGTAGAAAGCAGTCTGTTGCGTTCGAGTATATCCGACCCGTGGCAGGCAGCAATCCGTAAGCGGACAGATTGGAATGCGCCCGGGTATCAACACGCAGCCCTGCCGCCTATCCAGCTCTATCCGAAGCGGTGAGGGCCCACCTATTCGCAGGGGAGGGCTTGGTACAGGGCTAGGAGCAATAAGCTTGACGCAGTCTTGTGCGATTTTTCAGGCATTTTGTTAAATTTTTGGACTACAATTTTTTTCAATTACCCAAACGCTACGTCTTGGGGCATACAGATTAAACCAGGCAAAAGAGGTAAAGAGGTCAGAACCCTTTTTTGCGCGTGAAACGGGGTGCGGGCGACAAAAACACGGCTCAAAAATGGATTCTGACTCCTTCTACCCATGATATCTTTAGCCGTAGTGTCCTCGCTCGAAGGCAACATGCCCATCCCTGTTCGTGCGCTTGAGGCTGCAGTACCGGGCTTGCCGCCTGAAGAGAGGGCACCACTGCTCGAAAGTCTGATCAGGTTTCAAACTGTTAAACATCGCCGAAGGGGATAGCTCTCAAGGCCTGTTTTGACTCCGGCTTGGGAGAGATAAATGGTAAACAAGATTGGCGCTTCCCCTGCGGGTACGATGACCAGCTGGCTGGCGCGCTTCGCACCGGGCTTGCCAGCGCTTCTCGGCTATCGCCGTGGCGACCTTCCGCACGACCTGATTGCCGGTCTGTCGGTCGCCGCCGTGGCGCTGCCGGTCGGCGTCGCTTATGCCCAGCTCGCCGGATTCAATCCAGTCGTCGGCCTCTACGTGAGCATCCTGCCGCTGGTGGCCTATGCCCTGTTCGGGACCTCACGGCAACTGGTCGTTGGTCCCGATGCCGCAACCTGCGCCCTGGTCGCCGCAGCGGTGACGCCACTGGCGGGTGGCGACGCGGGACTCCATCTGTCGATAACGATGGCAATGACTACGCTTGCCGGGCTCTTTTGCATCGGTGCCAGTTTCCTGCGGCTTGGCGCAGTGGCCGACTTCCTTTCCAAACCAATCCTCGTTGGCTTCCTGAACGGCATTTCGCTGTACATACTCGTTGGCCAGCTCGGCAAGTTGCTCGGGTTCTCCCTCACTGCGGGAGGCATCGCACCGAAGCTGCTGGAAGTGGCACAGAAGTTTGATCAAATCCACTGGCCGACACTAGGGTTGGGTCTCGCTACTCTCGTCACCTATATTGTCTCGAGACGCGTGTTGCCTCTACTGCCTGCACCGCTGGTGGCACTGGTCGGCTCCGGTCTCTTCGTGGCGCTGCTGGGACTGGATGTGCACGGTGTCGCGGTGGTAGGGGCAGTCCCGGCGGGGCTGCCGGAGTTCATGTTGCCGAGCTTTTCGCTTGCGCAGCTTGAATCGGTGGTCGGCCCGGCAGCCGGCCTCGCGCTGATCACTTTCACCAGCATGATGCTGACGGCGCGCAGCTTCGCTGCCAAGAACCACTATGAAATCGACGGCGACCGCGAGATGGCTGCCCTCGGTGTGGTGAATATCGCCGCAGCACTCTCGCAGGGGTTCGCCATCAGTGGCGCAGACTCGCGTACCGCGATGGCCGACGCGTCCGGCGGTCGCACCCAGGTCACCGGCCTGGTCGCGGCGGCGGCGATCGCCATCGTCCTGCTGTTTCTCACCGAGCCGCTGCGCTACATTCCGATGGCCGGGTTGGGCGCAGTGTTAGTAATGGCCTCGCTCTCGCTGCTCGACATGCACACGCTGCGTCAGTTCTACCAGTTCGACCGCTTTGAGTTCGCCCTGTCGCTGCTGGCCACCCTCGGCGTGATCTGGGTCGGCGCCATTGATGCCATAGTGCTGGCCGTAGTCCTGGCGCTGTTGCATTTCGTCCGCCTCACCGCGAGGCCGCGTGCAGAGATCCTCGGTGAGGTCGAAGGGCTGCCCGGATTCCACTCGGTCGCCCGCCACCCGACGGCACAGACCCATAGGGGGTTACTGCTGTTCCGCTTCAACGCCCCGCTGGTGTTCTTCAACGCGCCCTATTTCAAGCAGCAGGCGCAGGCTGCCATTGACGCGGCCGGCCCCGAACTCAAGTGGCTCGTGCTAGACGCGCTGCCGGTGACTCAAGTGGACGTTACCGGGTATTGCGCGTTGGATGATCTGGCGCAGACGCTGCGGGCAAAGGGCGTCGAGCTGATCTTGGCCGGACGGATGACCGAGTCGATTGAACGGCGCGAAATCGCAGGGATCGACGAAAGCCCGATATTTGCCCGGTTCTTCCCGACGCTCAGGCAGGCGGTGGAAAGTTTCCGTTCCTGCTCCACGCCGCCTTGAGCGGCCTTGCGGTTCGTTGGTCATCTAGCGGAAGCGCTCATCGCGTACATAGCCGGGCCAATCTATAGGGAAGTCGACTGAATACCCGTGGGAACAGGTTTGGATCCAGTAGTAAAGAAAACTCACACTAATCAGATGACTAAAATGCGCCGTAAGCAGTTATCCTCCTGGGGGAAACCAGCGCCGCGATAATGACTGCCTTTGCCATGAAGTACCCTATTCCCCGACCAGTGCCGCACCCTGATCTACATGCCAGAGCTGATCTGCCGTTACCTGGGAAGTGACTTAATGAGACTGAAGTCAGGTCTTGTATTCAAGAGCTTAATCCATTCCTCACTCAGCCGCTGCGCTGATCCCAGCAGCTCGGCGCGGCCAGATGGCCGACTTTCACGTAGATCAGTGCCCCGCCCGGGCTGAACGGCTGGTGCCGGCTCCAGCAGGGGCTGCGCAGCCAGGTACCGGCCGGGTAAGTACCTGCCTCGTCGGCCAGCTCACCCTCGAGTACGAGGATTTCCTCTCCGCCTGGATGGCTGTGCAAGTTGAAACGGGTGCCCGGTTGCCAGCGTACCAGCGCCGTGCTGACACCCTGGTGCTCGTGCAGCGGCAATACGCTGAGGCCTTCGACCAGCCCGGCTCGCCAGGGCATGCTTCGCGTATCCAGGCGCAGCTGCTGATGGTCGTCCGGGGCGAACTGCCAGAGCTTCACGAACAGCGTGCAACCCGGCTTCGAGCGCGGTGTGTGGCGGCTGCCGGGCGGGTTGCGCAGGTAGCTGCCGGCCGGGTAGTCGCCGGACTCGTCGCTGAACACCCCCTGCAGCACCAGAATTTCCTCGCCACCGCCGTGCACATGGGCAGGAAAATCGCTGTCCGCAGCGTAGCGCACCAGGCTGGTGGCACGCGCCACCTCATCACCGATGCGATCCAGCGGAATGCGCTCGACACCGGCCTGTGGCGAAGCCTGCCAGCGCGCCTGCGCAGTCGGCACACAGACCGGCTTGCTGAAATCGTCGTGCAGGTTCATTTTAGGCTCCTTGATCACCGCCGGTCTGGCTACCATAGCAGCAGGGGAAAAGGGAAAAGTGGTAGAGGGGGACTACGCCGACCCGGCGTGGCAGGGGCGGCGAGGACGGGATCAGTGGCGGTCTTTCGTTATTCGCCGAGCGGCTCGTAGCTGTATTTCTGGCCGCCGAGCGCCGCCTCGTACATCAGGCCGCCCTTGGCGACAGTGAAAACGGCCATACCCTTGCGATAGCCAAGTGAGTCGGTGGTCGCATCTTTCTTGCCGCCGCTGATGCCAGTCGAAACGCCGCCACCAGTGCTGGCCCCCGCCGAGGCGCCGGCGGTAATCGCGACCGCGCTGGCTTCCGCACTGAATTCGAAGTTGCCGGAAGTGAAGTTATCGAGTGCAGCCTCGTTTTCAAAGAAGATGATCTGGGTGTAGGCCTGCCCACCCAACTGCAGGCCGATAGTCGCCTGGGCCATGCTGGTGGTACCGATCGCTTTGCCGTGTTTGTAGACCTTGCCCTTGCCGAAGGCGCCGCCAATGCCGATGCCCGCCTTGCCGATGGTGGGGAATATCGCGTAGCCGACACTTCTGTCGAAGTAGTTTCCGCTCTCCCCGGCGTTGCGGAAGATATCGATCGCTTCCGCGTATTCGTCCGCCAGCGCAACCTGGCTTACCAAGGCGAGAACGAGTGAGATAAGTGTGGCGCGGGCTGCGTGGATCATGGCTTGAGTTCCTGTATTGGGTGGGTATACGGCACAATGCCGGCGGCTGCCCGGCGTGGGTGCCAGCCGACTGGAGCATGGCAAAGGTCCCCGGAAGCGTCAAGTGACCGCAGAATAACGGGCTGACCCATTTTACTCTGGCTAAAGCAAGTGTTTGAAAAACTCGTATGACGGGTCTGCCCTGCCGGGTTGGCCGATGTGGGAGCCCTCGATCATGGGATTCGTGAGGTTCACAATGGACGGATCATGCAGGTTGGCCCAATCAGCGACAACCGCCCGGTGCAGGAACTTCCAGTGGCCATTCCGTTTTTCATAGCGATCAAAATAGCGGCCACCAATAAGCAAGTCACTTGGCCCGTTTGGGCCAGCGACCTGATGAAAGGCCAGTATGTAGATTTCACCTTCTGCATGATCGCCGTGCAGTGAGATGTTCACGGTAGTGACATTGTGATGCAGGATTTTCATCGGGGCCTGTATTTCAGGCAGCTTGTCGATGAAGTCCATAGCCAGGCCTTTGAAAAACGAGCCATGGTCATCCATGGCATCCTGATGGTAGAGGGTGCGCATAAGTTCATGATCGTGGCGATCTGCAGCGCGGCAGTAGGTATGCACCAACTCAAGAATGTCCTGTTTGTCGAGTAGGGCGTCAAGGCGTCGTTTCCGCTCCGTATTCATATCAGGTTCCTATAGCCGGGATGCGGTCAGTTCGAAGTCGGCATTGGCCCAGGCCTGTGCCAGGCGGGAATGAACCTCGGCTGCCTCTTCCTGCCGTTGCAGGGCCTCCAGTGCCGTGGCCAGTCCCCGCAGCGACCAGCCGTTCTCCGGGTTGCGGCGCAGTTCCTCCCGGTAGACGGCCTCCGCCTCGTCGGCGCGCCCGGCCTCCAGCAGCACGGCGCCGAGGGTGTGGCGCACCGGGGCATGCCAGCCAGGGGGTTCATCATAGGGAATGGCGTCCTCCAGGCTGGTGGCCTCGCGCAGGGCGGCAATGGCGACCTCGGCGTCCCCCTGCGCCGCGGCCAACTCACCCGCCAGTACCCGCTCGGCCACCTGTACGTTGTGCAGCAGGGAGTAGCGGCCCCACATCAGCAAGGACTCAATGCGCGCATCCTCGCGGGCGGCAAGCAACGCCGCGTGGTGTTGCTTCGCGTCCTCCAGGCGCTGCTGGCGCAGCGCCGCCAGGCCCTGGGCGTAGTGCCAGATGGCCACCTGGAAGGGCAGGTCCGCCGCCGGTTCGGGGATGGCCGCCACCTCGTCCCACAAGCCGAAACGCACTTTCGCGAACAGCGGGGTGAGGGAGAACTGCTGCAGGGCCTCCATGCCCGGCAAACGCATCAGGTCGGGGTCGCTGGTGCGCTGGCCGGTGGCCTGCGCGGCGGCCAGGGCGGTGGCGCGCTCGCCCGCCATGGTGGCGGCAAACCACAGGAAATGGTGGTTGTGGGGCACATAACCCAGGGGATAGACCCCGGGCAGCGGTCGGCAGGCGGCCAGGTAGATGTCGTCGGCCGCGATAGCGTCCTGGTTGACCTGGGCGGCGTCGTGCCAGCGCCCCACGCGGGCGTAAATATGCGCGGGCATGTGCACCAGGTGGCCGGAGCCGGGGATCAGATCGCGCAGGCGATCTGCCGCCGCGGCCCCGCGCTCGGGCTGCGGTGAAGCCTCCACGGCGTGGATGTACAGGTGCAGGGCGCCCGGGTGGGCATCGTTGCGCTGCAGGATGGACTCCAGGGTGGCGACGATCTTGCCGGTGTTGCCCTTGGGTTGACCGTCGGCGTCCCAGAAGTCCCAGGGTTGCAGGTTCATCATGGCCTCGGCGTACAAAGTGGCCGCGTCCAGATCATCCGGGTACTGCCCTACCAGCTCCGCCATGGCCTGCGCATAAGCGTTGTCCAGGGACCTGCGGTCCTCCGGGGCCTGTTCCATATAGCGGCTGGCAAGGGCCCGGATGTAGGCCTGTTCCCTGGCGGTGGCGCCGTCGGCCAGGGCCAGTGCGGTCTGCAGGCGCTTCCAGGCGACCGGGTTCTGCGCCGGGTCCATATTGGCGTTGACGTGCGGCCCCAGCACCAGGGATGCACCCCACCAGCACATAGCACAGCCGGGGTCCAGTTCCAGGGCGCGCAGGAACGAGCGTTCAGCGGCGTCGTGATTGAATCCATAGGTCAGCATCAACCCCTGGTTGAACCAGCGCTGCGCCTCCGGATTGCCGATACTCACCGGCATGACGTGGTCGCCCAGGCCCTCCAGCAGGGTGGCGCCCACGGGTTCGACGGTGGGCAGGGGTGGCGTTGCGGGGGCATTGGCCACCGTGGGGGCAGGGGGGACGTCATCGCGGTTGAACCACAGGCCTGCGGCTACCACGAGCGCGACCAGGGCAAGCAGATAGGCGTATTTCATGGGGCACCTCCGGCCGCCGCCCATCACCGCACCCCGGGGGTGCCGCGAGTGACCGCAGCGCTGGTTGGTTAGTCTGCGTCGTGCTCCACACAGCGGGCACCGACCAAGAGACCGCGGTGCCGCGCCTCGTGTGGGACAAGAGTATTTATAGACCATCAGTGGCGATCGCGCCATTTGGCGTGCGGGATCTCGTTCACTCGGCTGTCCAGGGTCGAATGGGGTTGATGATGAAGGCCTTGTGCCCGGAGTAAAAAGCGAACAACCAGTTTTGGCATGCCAGGGTGGATCGTGGTGAAATAGCCACGCCAGGCCACCCGCAGGAGTTTTCATGAGACTGTATTCCTACTACCGCTCGTCCGCCGCGTACCGTGTACGAATCGCCCTCAACCTCAAAGGCCTGCCCTACGAGTACGTGCCGGTGAACCTGCTCATGAGCGAGCAGAAATCGGGACCTTACACGGCCCGCAACCCCCAGGGACTGGTGCCGGCGCTGGAGCTGCCTGGCGGCGAGATGATCGCCCAGTCGCTGGCGATCCTGGAATGGCTGGAGGAAACTTGCCCGCCGCCGGCGCTGTTGCCCGATGACCCGCTGCGGCGAGCCCGGGTGCGCTCGCTGGTGAACAACATCACCTGCGACATTCACCCGCTCAACAATCTATCGGTGATGAACTACCTGCGGGTGGAGCTGGGCGCGGGCGACGAGGATATCCATCGCTGGTACTGCAACTGGGTCGATCGCGGCTTCAGCGCCATCGAGCAGAGCCTGGCGGGCACCATGGGCGACTGCTGCTTCGGCGACCAGCTCACCCTGGCGGATGTGTGCCTGATACCGCAGGTGTACAACGCCTACCGTTTCAAGGTCCCCATGGAGCCTTATCCCAATATCCGCCAGGTGGTGCAGCACTGCAATTCGCTGGAGGCCTTCGCCCGTGCCGCGCCTGAGGCACAGCCGGACGCCTGAGGGATTTTAGGCTATGATCCCGGGCCACTTTGCAGGAAGTCGCGACGCTGATGAGCAAGAAATTACTGGCCGAATGGTACCCCCAGGACGCGATCCAGATCGCCTGGCCTCATGCCGGCACTGACTGGGTGCGGCTGCTGGCCGATATCGAGGCGTTTTACTACGAGCTGGTCGACCTTCTCAGCCACCAGCAACAGGTGGTGATTGCAGCGGATCCCCGCCTTGACGGCGAGCGCATCCAGGGCGAGCTGGCCCGGCGCGGCGCCAACCTCGGCAACGTGCGCTGGTTCAGCGTCGCCACCGACAATACCTGGGCGCGGGATCACGGCCCGATCAGTGTCGGCGACGCGGCCGGGATCGAACTGCTCGACTTCGAGTTCAACGCCTGGGGCGATAAGTACGGCTCGCGCCTGGACAATGCGATCAACCGTGAAATCGCGCGTCAGCACGGTTACCGCGCGCCCCTGCGCCACGTCGATTTCGTGCTGGAAGGCGGCTCCATCGAGACCGATGGCGAGGGCACCCTGCTGAGCACCACCACCTGTCTGCTCAACCCCAACCGCAATCGGGGGTTGGACCTGGCGGCAGTGGAAGCGCGCCTGCGCCAGCACCTGGGTATAGAGCGCTTCCTGTGGCTCCGGCACGGCCACCTGGCCGGGGACGATACCGATGCCCATATCGATACCCTGAGATCG
>JBFZEF010000413.1:0-3977 GCA_041307045.1 Halioglobus sp. | reverse complement strand
TGCTGGGCACGGTGGCCGGCCCCTATCCCGGCATCGCCGCGCTGCTGGCTGAGCTGGACGCTCGCGGGGTGCGCTGGGGCATTGCCACCAACAAGCCCCGGGCCTATACCGATCCGCTGCTGCAGCGACTCGCGTTCCATCCGCCGCCCCACAGCGTGGTCTGCCCCGACGATGTCGCCGAGCGCAAGCCCCACCCCGAATCGCTGCTGCTCAACTGCCGGGAACTGGGCTGTGCCCCTGCCGAGGCGATCTACATCGGCGACCACCTGCGGGACATCGAGGCGGGAAAGCGCGCGGGGATGTATACCATCGCCGCCGCCTACGGCTATATTGAACCCGGTGACGATCCCCACCGCTGGGGCGCAGATGCCAGGGCGGATAACAGCGCCGACCTGCACGCGCTCATATTCGGCAGCTGAGCTGTCAATACGGACCGGAGGTCCACCGACAACACCGTTCGCCACACCATTGCAGGAGCAGCACATGACGTTTCCAACCGCCCCCGCGGGCTACCGCCCCTCCCCTCACCTGTTGCATGGCAAGACCCTGCTCGTGACCGGCGCCGGGGACGGCATTGGTCGCAGCGCCGCCCTCGCCTACGCGGCCCACGGTGCCAGCGTCATCCTGCTGGGGCGCACCGAAAGCAAACTGGAGCAGGTCTACGATGAGATCGAGGCCGCCGGCTGGCCGAAGCCCGCGCTGGTGGCGCTGGACCTTGCGACAGCGAGCGAGGACAACGTGATCCACCTCGCGGCAGGCCTCGCGCAGGAATTTACCCACCTCGACGGCCTGCTGCACAACGCCAGCGTGCTGGGTGAGCGGCGCCCGATCGAGAGCACCAGTTACGCCAGCTGGCAGCAGGTGATGCAGGTCAACGTCAACGCCCCGTTCCTGCTGACCCGGCAGCTGCTGCCGCTGCTGCAGGCGGCGCCGGCGGCCTCGATCATCCTGACCTCATCGGGGGTGGGGCGCATTGGCAAGGCTTACTGGGGCGCCTACGCAGTGTCCAAGTTTGCCACCGAGGGCTTTATGCAGGTGCTGGCCAGCGAGCTGGAGAACACCTCGCGGGTGCGGGTAAACAGTCTCAATCCCGGCCCCACCAACACCAGCATGCGGCGCACGGCCTACCCCGCCGAGCGGCCCACGGACAACCCCGCGCCGGAGGAGATCATGGCGACCTACCTGTACCTGATGGGCGATGACAGCGCGGGGATCACCGGCCTGGCGTTTAACGCCCGCTAGTCCCGACGCGCGGGGACTTGTTCTTCCCCGGTTGGCACTGCGGGGGATATCCCATCACAGTACATTGCACGATGAAAAGACCATAAATACGGAGGCAAAGATGAAATCCACCCTCGCCCGATGCGCCCAGCTGGTAGTCACCCTCAGCCTGCTAGCCGCCAGCAATGCCGCGCTGGCCGCCCAGTGCCAACCCTCCAGGTGGGGTCCAGAGGATGAGATTGGCGCTGCCAACTACGTGTCGCCGGAGCAGGTCCTCATGGCGGTGCAGCTGGTGAAGCAGGGCCAGACTCATCCGCTGGGAATCGTGGTCGACCCCGCCATGCCGGCTTTCCCACCCCGCTCCATGTCGCTGCTTATCGTGCAACCCGGGCAGCACGCCGGCCGCAGTATGCAGCCGCAGTTCGGCTGGGAATCCAGCTACAACGACGATGTGGCGCAGCTGTGGTTTGGTATCGGCCCGCAACTGGACGGGCTGGGCCATATGGGCGAAGCGAATGAGTACTACAACTGCAACCGGGCAGCCGATTTCGTCGAGATCAACGGCTTGAAGAAACTGGGCACCGAGAAGATGCCGCCGCTGGTCGGGCGCGGCATCCTGCTGGACATGGCCAGGCACTTTGGTGTCGAGGTCATGGCCGCGGGACAGGGCATAGGCCCTGCGGATATCAAGGCCGCAGCGAAGGCGCAGGGGGTGCAGATCCGCCAGGGTGATGTGGTCTTATTCCACACCGGCTGGACCGACGCCAAGCTGGAGTCCAGTCCGCAGGCGTGGGCCGCGGGAGAGCCGGGCTTGACCAATGAGGCGGCGGCATATCTGGCTTCCCTGAATCCGATGGCGGTAGGCGCCGATACCTGGGGCCTGGAAGCAATACCTGCCATCGCGGGAGACAAGGCATTCTATGGCCATGTGGAGTTGCTGAAGAAAAACGGCATCTATATCCTCGAAACCATGAATACCGGCCGCCTTGCGCGGGAGCAGGTGCGTGAGTTCATGTTCGTCCTGGGCCAGGCCAGGATCAAGGGCACGGTGCAGATGATCATCAATCCCGTTGCCATGTGGTAACTACCCCGACATGGGGGCGCCGGATCCCGGCTGACCTCCTCGCTGGCGAACTCTGCATGGAGAGTCTATGCCCAAACCCCCGTCCAAACACGCAAGCACATGGGACTTCCTCAGGGCCGCCCCGGCCGAGCGCTACGATGGCGGCAGGTCGCGGCGTGAAGCGGTTCCACTGGAGGCCCATGTCGAGGCTGCCCCTGCGACCGGCCGCGCCAGTGCGCTGAATATCCTGGCCGGGCAGGATAAGTCCCGGCTCGCTGACCTCGTCCCGCTCCGGTATGGGCGGATGAGTCGCACCCCATTCACCTTCCTGCGCGGCGCGGCAGCCGTCATGGCCAGTGATCTTGCGGCCGGCCCCAGGACCGACCTGCAGGTTGAGCTGTGTGGCGATGCCCACCTGGGCAACTTCCGGTGGTACCTTGCACCCAGTCGGGACCAAGTATTCGATCTCAATGATTTCGACGAGACCCTGCCCGGGCCATTCGAGTGGGACGTCAAGCGCCTCGCTGCGAGCGTCGCGGTAGCTGCGCGGGCAAACGGCTGCGCCAGGGTGCAAGCGCGCGCCGCCACGCGAGCCGCAATGCGCTACTACCGCAAGTCCATCGCCGAGGCATCGGAACTCAGTCCGCTCGAGCTGCACTATTACCGCTTCAACTCGCGTGCCGCGCTGGAGCGGATCGAGAAGCACGGCAGCAGTCACCGCAAATGGAAAGAGGAAGTTCTGGCCAAAGCCAGTCGCAACAACAGTCTGCGCGCCTTTGACAAGCTCACTGACGTCGTGGACGGCCGGCGCATGATCGTTTCCGATCCACCGCTGATCGTGCGCTTCGATGGCATGAACGCCGCGGACAAATCGAATGCAGTAGGCAGGTTCCTGGAGCGCTACCGCCAGAGTCTGTCACTGGAGCGGCGGATGCTTCTCGACAGGTTCTCCCTGGTGGACATCGCCCAAAAAGTCGTCGGGGTGGGTAGCGTGGGCATCCGCTGCCTGATCGTGCTGCTGGAAGCCGGCGATGGCACGCCCCTGTTCCTTCAGTTCAAGCAGGCGCTGCCATCTGTACTCGAAGCGCATCTGGGCGCCAGCGCCTTTGAACAGGCGGGACAACGGGTGGTCGAGGGGCAGCGCCTAATCCAGGCCACCAGCGACGTACTGCTTGGCTGGGCGCAGTGGCAGGAGCCGGACGGGCAGGAGCTGGATTTCTACTTCCGCCAGCTCTGGGATGGCAAGGGCAAAATCGATATCGAGGAACTCGGACCCAAGCGGCTTGCTGCCTACGCCGGCCTCTGCGGCAAGGCCCTGGCATTCGCCCATGCGCGCTCGGGGGATGCCATGATGATCCGCGGGTACATTGGTGATGACAAGACTTTCGACGACATCATGGTTGCATACGCCGACCGCTATGCGGACGTCACTGAACATGACCAGCTGCAGCTGTGCGAGGCAATCGACGACGGCGCGATCGAGGTTGTGCGCGATATCTGAGCGCGACTATCCGGACAGCTCGCCGGCAAGCACACTCCGCGGCAGCACCGAGATCGCCATGTGTTCAGCCACACTGTAAATGCGCCGCAGCTTGTCGAGCATCTCGAACTGGACACGGTGCTTGAGCAGGCGATCCGGGTCGTCACCGGCGAGACGTGCGGCCTGTTGTCTGTGAAACTCGGAAGTGAGTTC
>JBFZEF010000412.1:0-9001 GCA_041307045.1 Halioglobus sp. | reverse complement strand
ATCCCTGGCAAAACGAACGATGGACCGGTACGGTGCATTACACTAGGCGCAGGCCCCGGGGTGGCTTAAGCTACCCACCCAATGCGGGCACAATCCGCACCCGTATTTGAAAGGTAAGACCATGGAAAAGCCCGTCATCAAGCACGACCCCCTATACCAGCTGCTGCGCACCGAGGACATCAAGGGCTTCAACGAACAGCGCGACAAGCTCGACACCAGCGAGCTCAAGAGCGGCGACTACCGGGGTCGGGACCTGCGCAATATGAATGCCCGGGGCCTGGATTTCAGCAACTCCTACTTCCGCAACTGCGACCTGAGCGGCATCGATTTTCGCGACACCAACCTGGAAGGGGCCAGCCTGCTGGATGCCAAGTTGTCCGGCACCTATTTCCCGACGGCATTGAGCGCCGCGGAAATCCGCCTCTCGCTGGAGACGGGCACCCGCCTGCGCTACGACAAGCCCTAGCCCTGGGACATCAGGTCCCGCAGTTCGATAATCGCCGCATTGGCCCGACTGATATAGGACGCCATCACCAGTGAGTGGTTGGCCATCAGGCCGAAGCCGCTGCCGTTGAGGATCATCGGGCTCCACACCGGTTCCTGGGTACCCTCAAGCTCGCGGATAATCTGCTGCAGGCTGACCTGGGCATTTTTCTTGCGCAGCACGTCGGCGAAATCCACCTCCGCCGCTTTCAGGAAATGGATCAGCGCCCAGGCGGTTCCGCGAGCCTCGAAAAAGACATCGTCGATCTGCCGCCAGGGCGTGGTGATATCCAGCTCACCCGGCGCAATGGTGGACTGGGACGCCGCCTCCTCCCCCGCGAGGTCCGTATTGAGCCGGCGCTTGCCGACGCTGGCGCTAAGACGCTGGGACAGACTGCCCAGCCGGGTGTTCACGGTTGTCAGCCAGTAGCGCAGGTTATCGGCCCTGGCGTAGAACTGGGCGTCCGGCGATTGCGCATCCGACAGCCGGTTGAAATACCGGCGCACGTATTTCAGGCCGTCGCGATACTCCGACTCCGAGGGGGGCAGCGCCCAGCTGTCGGAGTCGAAATTGAAGCGCGGCTCGGCCATCACCAGGTCCACGTCCTCGGTTGACTGGGATTGGGAGCGGCTGAACACTTCCCGCAGAACCCGCGCCAGGTCCCGGGACTGGATCAGAACGCCGTATTCCCAGTTGGGCATATTGTCGAGCCACACCCCCGGCGGGAAAATATCGTTGTGGATGTAGCCGCCCGGCTTGGTGAGCAGGGTATCCATCACCCCCATCAGGGCCGCCGTGGTCACCGATCCCGTCACCACCTCGAGCCCCTCCTCCGCTGCGTAAGCCGCCGCCCGCTCGCGCACGTCAAAGGGCTGCGGGGTAATACTCCAGTACATACCCAGCAGCACGCAGACCAGCAGGTACACGGCGACCAGTGTAATCAGCACGCTGGCCAGGTATCCCCCCGGCAGCAGTTCATCGAGCCGGTCGCGCCAGCTGCCTTTGGTTTCATTCATCTCGCTCATGCCACTATCCTGTCAATGCTGGTGATGTTCATGTGATTGCTCGTTGCCGGCGCTTTTTTTCACCTCGGCCAGGGTGCACACCTGCGCGCCTTCCGCCAATTCCAGGCACAGCCGAACCTGCTCGCCCGGCGCCGGCATCTGTGCCAGCCCCATGAGCATCAGGTGCGTGCCCCCCGGGGCGAACGCCAGGCTCTGTCCCGGCGCCAGCTGCAGCTGCGCCACCTGCTCCATGCGCTGGAGCCCGTCAACTTCCCGGGTGGTGTGAATCTCGGTGCTGGCGGCGATGGCCGCGCTGGCGCCGACGATGGTCACCGCCACCGCGCCGCTGTTGGTAGCGGTGAAGTAGGCCGCGGTATTGGGCTGGCCGGGGGGCAGGGCACGCACCCAGGCGCCCTCCAGCGTCAGCGCCGCGGGCTCGGCCGCGACAGCCAGCAGCGGCGCCAGGCTCAGCAGCAGCGCCGCATGAAACAATCTCTTCAATTAACTACTCCCCTGGGGAACCCGCCGCCCGTTGCGGCGTCCCATGACTATACCATTGAGCGGCGACATCATCGCAGCGGATTGGGTACTGAGTCGACAGGCTGGTACAATTGCGCGCCAATTAAAGTGAATAGAGGTTTTCTGATGCGAGCGCTGCTTGCCGGCTTACTGCTGCTGGCCGCGGGACTGGTCCATGCCCAACTCGGCGGCACCGTCGCACCCGGCTCCTTCGGCGCCGCGGCGGCTGCCCCCAAGTTCCTGCCCGTGGAAGAAGCCTACCAGTCCAGTATCGAGGTGCGCGAGGATAAAAGCCTGCGCATCCACTGGCAGATCGCCGCTACCTACTACCTGTACCAGCACGGTTTCAAGTTCGCTCTGGCGGATGCGCAGGGGGATATCCCGCTGGCGGTCGAACTGCCCGCCGGCCTGCAGCGGGAGGATGAGTTCTTCGGCAAGGTGGAGGTCTATTATGACGTCGCCGAGATCCTGCTGGTGCCCGAGCGGATACCCCAGGTGGCGACCCTGTCGCTGGAATCACAGGGCTGCGCCGACGCGGGCCTGTGCTACCCGCCGCGCAGGGAGTATTTCGAGGTCGACTTCGCCAGCGGCAGCGTGACCCCCATCGCCGCCCCAGCGCGGGGGGCGACGGTCGAGGTAGCAACAGGCGCCATGGCAACCACGGGCACCCTCCTTTATATGCTGCTGCTGGCCTTCGTCGGCGGCGCCATCCTCAACCTGATGCCCTGCGTCTTTCCGATCCTGTCGCTCAAGGTGCTGAGTTTCGCCCGAAGCTCCGACCACGACCGCCACCTGCACAGCTGGCTTTACGCCGCCGGGGTGGTGGCGAGCTTCGTCCTGGTGGCCGCCGTGCTCATCGCGCTGCAGCAGGCGGGCCAGGCCATAGGCTGGGGTTTCCAGTTGCAGTCTCCGGGTTTCGTGATCGCGCTCGCCTACCTGTTCATCGCTATGGGCCTGTCCCTGTCCGGGTTGGTGGAGTTCGGCGGCGGCCTGATGAATGTCGGAAGCGGGCTGGCAAGCCGCGCTGGCCTCAGCGGCAGTTTCTTCACCGGGGTGCTGGCGGTAGTGGTCGCCAGCCCCTGCACCGCACCCTTCATGGGCACCGCCCTGGGCTTCGCCCTCGGCCAGCCGCCCCAGGTCGCACTGCTGGTGTTTGCCGCCCTCGGGGCCGGCATGGCCTCGCCGCTGCTGCTGCTGGGTTACAGCAGCTTCGTCCGCAACCGGATGCCAAAGCCCGGGCCCTGGATGGTAACCCTGAAGGAGCTGCTGGCATTTCCCCTCTACGCCACCGCCATCTGGCTGCTGTGGGTTGCCGGCAGGCAGACCGGCGTCAACACCATGACGGCCGCGCTGGTTGGGGCGCTGGCCCTGGCACTGGGCCTGTGGCTGTGGCGCTACGGCAAGCTGGGCAAAGCCCTGGCCCTGGCCTGCATACTGGCCGCTGTGGGCCTGGGCTCCTGGCGCGCGCTGGATGAAACCGGTGCCGGTGTCTCCGGCCTCACGGCCGGTAAGGTGGCCTGGTCCGAGCAGTCGCTGGAGCAGTTGCGCAGCGCCGGAACACCGGTGTTCGTGGACGTCACCGCCGACTGGTGCATCACCTGCAAGGCCAACGAGGCCGCCGTACTGCGGACCGACGAGGTCAGCGCGGCCTTTGCCGACGCCGGCATCGTCTACATGGTGGCGGACTGGACCAATTACGATGCAGGCATCGCCGGTTTCCTGCGCCAGCACCAGCGCAACGGCATCCCTCTGTACCTGCTGTACCCCGCTGATCCCAAGCGGGAACCCCTGATGCTTCCGCAGCTCCTGACCCGCGACACCGTGCTGGAAGCGGTCAGGGCGATTTCCACCCAGAAGCCGGACGTTGCCGCTTTTTAGCTGGTAGATCGCCGCGTTTCGGGCGCTTTGCCGACATTTCAATCGGCCCCGAAAGAAATGTGACCATCGAACACTTCAATGCCCAAAAATCGGCCTAACTTCTGCAATAAGGTTGCTAAAAGCGGGCAAAACTCGAGCGAACGGCAAATATCGTGGACAGCCTCGCCAATTTGATCCACACTTGCCGCACCTTACGCCCCCAGCGGAACTGACAGTGCCATGGCCACCATCCTGGTATTACACGGACCCAACCTCAACCTGCTCGGCAAGCGCGAGCCCGGCATCTACGGCAGCACCACCCTGGCCGATATCAACCTGGGGCTGGAGCGGCTGGCCCGGGAGCGGGGCCACCACCTGCTGCACATGCAGAGCAACGCCGAATATGAACTGGTGGAGCGGGTGCAGGACGCCGGCCGCGAGGGCGTCAACTTCATCCTGATCAACCCCGCCGCATTCACCCACACCAGCGTGGCGCTGCGGGACGCCCTCAGTGCGGTGGCCATCCCATTTATCGAGATCCACCTGTCGAACATCCACGCCCGGGAAGAGTTCCGCCGCGTCTCCTATTTTTCCGACCTGGCCCGGGGCGTTATCTGCGGCCTCGGGGCCCAGGGCTATACCCTCGGACTGCTGGCGGCGCTGCAGCAGTTGGAACAACCATAATTACCCTATCGAGAGACTGACTTATGGACATTCGCAAGGTTAAAAAACTGATCGAGTTACTCGAAGAGTCCAACATCAACGAGATCGAAATCAAGGAAGGCGAGGAGTCTGTGCGCATCAGTCGCAGCGGCGCCCAGGCGCCGAGCGGCGCTCATTACGCGCCACCGCAGTATGCGCCCCAGTACGCTCCGGCGCACGCGGCTCCGGCCGCGCCGCCAGCCAACCCTGCGGCAGCAGAGTCTGCCCCGGCCGCGCCCGCCGCCAGCGGCCACCTGCTGCGCTCGCCGATGGTCGGCACTTTCTATCGCTCACCCTCCCCCACTTCGCCGGCATTTGTGGAAGTGGGGCAGGCGGTCAAGGCCGGCGACATCATCTGCATTGTCGAAGCCATGAAGATGATGAACCAGATCGAGGCGGACAAGACGGGTACCATCGGAGCGATCCTGGCGGAAAACGGCGAGCCGGTGGAGTTCGACCAGCCCCTGTTTTCCATCATCTAGCCCCACCGCCCCGCGCTGACCAGAGGATAACAATATGCCCATCCTGGACAAGGTGCTCATCGCCAATCGCGGCGAGATCGCATTGCGTATACTGCGCGCCTGCAAGGAACTGGACATCCAGACCATCGCCGTCCACTCCAAGGCCGACCGGGAGCTGATGCATGTCCGCCTCGCCGATCAGGCCGTGTGCATAGGCCCGGCTCCCTCCAGGGACAGTTACCTCAATGTGCCGGCCATTATCAGTGCCGCCGAGGTCACCAATGCCTCGGCAATCCATCCCGGCTACGGCTTCCTGGCGGAAAACGCCGATTTTGCCGAACAGGTGGAGAAGAGCGGCTTCATTTTCATCGGCCCCAGGGCTGACACCATTCGCCTGATGGGCGACAAGGTGAGCGCCATCCAGGCGATGAAAAGTGCCGGGGTGCCGACCGTGCCGGGCTCCGACGGCCCGCTGACGGATGACACCGAGCGCTCCCTCGAGATCGCCCGCGCCATCGGTTACCCGATCATCGTCAAGGCCGCCGCCGGCGGCGGGGGCCGCGGCATGCGCGTCGTGCACAACGAGGCTGCCCTGCTCAACTCGATCCAGGTGACCCAGGCCGAGGCGGCCGCGGCCTTCGGCTCCGGGGTGGTGTACATGGAGAAATTCCTGCAGAAACCCCGCCACGTGGAAATCCAGGTGATCGCCGATGGCCAGGGCAACGCCATTCACCTCGGCGACCGGGACTGTTCGCTGCAGCGCCGCCACCAGAAAGTGCTGGAGGAGGCGCCGGCGCCGGGCATTCCCGACGACGTGCGCGCTGCGGTCGCGGAATCCTGCGTCAAAGCCTGCGTAGACATCGGCTACCGCGGCGCCGGCACCTTCGAATTCCTCTACGAGGACGGCGGCTTTTACTTCATCGAGATGAACACCCGGGTGCAGGTGGAACACCCGGTGACCGAACTGATCACGGGGGTCGACATCGTCAAGGAGCAGCTGCGTATCGCCGCGGGCCTGCCACTGTCGTTGCGGCAGTCCGAGGTCCGGTTTTTCGGCCACGCCTTCGAGTGCCGGATCAACGCCGAGGATCCGAAAACCTTCCTGCCCTCCCCGGGCAAGGTGACCACCTTCCACCCCCCCGGGGGACCGGGCATCCGTGTGGACTCCCACCTCTACGACGGCTACACCGTGCCGCCGTTTTACGATTCCCTGATCGGCAAGATCATCAGCTTCGGCGAGAACCGCGAGGTCGCCCTCGCCAGGATGCGCGGCGCACTGGACGAGCTGGTGGTGGAGGGCATCCGCACCAACGCCGCCCTGCACCGGGACCTGGTGCGTGACCGCGCCTTCCGCAGCGGGGGCGTGAGTATTCATTACCTGGAAAGCAAGCTGCAGGAAGAGTGATCGCACTCCGCAGCCCCTGCATGATGATGGCCGCCAACTTCCGCCCGCCCCGGTCCGTGTGCCTCGGGCCAACCCGCCAATGACCTGGCTGCAACTACGCCTGGACACCGACCCGGCCCGGGTAGAGATGCTGGAGCAGCTGATGCTGGCCACCGGCGCCGTGGCGGTGACCATGGAGGACAATGCGGATCAGCCGGTGCTGGAGCCCGGGGTCGGGGAGACGCCGCTGTGGGGCCACACCCGGCTGACCGGGCTGTACCCGGCCGACACCCCCATGGCGGGCGTGCTGGCCGCGTTTCCCCCCCGGCTGCTGCAACAGGCCAACCAGCGGGTGGAAATCCTCGAGGACAAGGACTGGGAGCGGGAGTGGATGCAGCACTACCGGCCCATGCCCTTCGGCCGGCGCCTGTGGGTATGCCCCAGCTGGATGGAGCCGCCGGATCCGGGCGCCGTCAACCTGTTGCTGGACCCGGGCCTGGCCTTCGGTACCGGCACCCATCCCACCACCGCCCTGTGCCTGGCTGAACTGGACGGCATGGCGCTGGAGGGCTGCTGCGTCGTCGATTACGGCTGCGGCTCGGGCATCCTGGCGGTGGCCGCACTCAAGCTCGGCGCCCGCGCCGCACTGGGTGTGGACAATGACCCGCAGGCACTGGTGGCCACCCGTGACAACGCCGGCCGCAACGGCATTGCCGCTGCCGCCCTCGAGGTCGCGCTGCCAGGCGCCTACGACCGCAGGGCCTGGTCGCAACGCTCCGCGGTGGTGATCGCCAATATCCTGGCGGGCCCCCTGGCGGAATTGTCGGACACCCTGCTGGGGTTGTTGGCCCCCGGCGGCAACCTGCTCCTGTCCGGCCTGCTGGACACCCAGGCCGAGGACCTGTGCGCACATTACGCCGGGCGCATCGCGCTGCGGGTGGCGAGCGAGAAAGACGGTTGGGTGTGCCTGCGGGGAACTCTGCCCGAATAAGCCGACAGTGCGGCCCTGGCGATTTTTTGTGCAGGGATTCTTCCCCGTGGCAGGCCACCCGAGTATCATACCGCCTCTTTTCGCTAGCCTGGCTTCACACTCTCTCCACATGCTGCAGATCGGACCGTACAAGCTGCCCAATCGCGTGGCACTGGCCCCTATGGCCGGTGTGACCGACCTGCCCTTTCGCCGCCTCTGCGCGCGGCTGGGCGCAGGCCTGGTGGTGGCGGAGATGATCAGCAGCAACCCGCTGTTGCGCGACTCCCGCAAGACCCTGTTGCGCAGCCGCCACGATGACGAAATCCAGCCCCGCTCGGTGCAGATTGCCGGCAGTGACCCGGCGGCCATGGCGGCCGCGGCAGCCTTCAACGTGGCCGAGGGCGCCCAGATCATCGACATCAATATGGGCTGCCCGGCGAAGAAGGTATGCCGGCGGGCGGCGGGTTCCGCGCTGCTGGCCAACGAGCAATTGGTGCGGGAGATACTGGACGCCGTGGTGCGCGCGGTGACGGTTCCGGTCACACTGAAAATCCGCACCGGCCCGACAACCGACCAGCGCAACGGCGTGACCATCGCCAGGATCGCCGAGGATGCCGGCATCGCGGCCCTTGCCGTGCACGGCCGCACCCGGGCCTGCGCCTTCCGGGGGCAGGCGGAGTACGACACCATCGCCGCCATCGTCGCCGCCACACGTCTTCCCGTGTTCGCCAACGGCGATATCGATTCTCCCGCCAGGGCCGCGGCGATCATCGCCCACACCGGCGCGGCGGGAGTGATGATCGGCCGCGCGGCCCAGGGCAGGCCCTGGCTGTGCGGCCAGATTGCCGCCCACCTGGACACCGGCATCACCCCGCCGGAGCCAGCGCAGCACGAGCAGGTGACGATCATGCGCGACCATGTCCTGGCCCTGCACGACTTCTACGGCGAGTTCATGGGCGTGCGCATCGCCCGCAAGCATGTCGCCTGGTACCTGCAACACCGTCCCGATTACCTGCAGCGGCGCAGCGCGTTCAACGGCCTGGAGCAGGCCGCCGAACAGCTGCGCTACCTGGAAAATTTGATCGAATCTCCCACCAACAGGGATTACCCGCAAAAGGAATTAGCAGCATGAGCAGGGCTGAAACGCTTTACCCATCCATCAACACCGCGCCCGCCGCCAATGACGACGACAGTGAGAACGCCCCGGGCCGCAACCTGCGGGAGGCGGTTACCGTCGCCGTGCGCCACTACCTGAATGACCTGGACGGCCAGATCTCCGCCGATGTCTACCAGATGGTGCTGGCGGAAATCGAGGCGCCGCTGCTGCGGGAAATCATGGCCTACACCCGCAACAACCAGACCAGGGCCTCGATCATGCTGGGCCTGAACCGCGGCACCCTGCGCAAGAAACTGAAGCAGTACAACCTGATATCCAGCAAGGACTAGCCGAGCCATGAGCGATACCAATCTGGTCCAGGTCAGGCGTGCCCTGATTAGCGTTTCCGACAAGGCGGGCATCGTCGAGTTCGCCCGGGCCCTGCAGGCCATGGGTGTGGAGCTGCTGTCCACCGGCGGCACCTGGCGCCTGCTGAGGGAACAGGGCCTGGCGGTGACCGAGGT
>JBFZEF010000410.1:0-17572 GCA_041307045.1 Halioglobus sp. | reverse complement strand
AATCGTAATACCGCGCTCGCGCTCTTCCGGTGCATTGTCGATACCGTCAAACGCAATCGCATTGCCGCCCCAGGTATCTGCGCAGACACGGGTCAGCGCCGCCGTCAGCGTCTTCTTGCAGTGGTCAACGTGCCCGATCGTTCCCACGTTCACGTGGGGCTTCTTACGCTCAAACTTTTCCTTTGCCATTATGACAGTCTCCTAAATACACACCGGCGGGCGCCATGCAGTTGAACCAAAAAAACTTTACTTCCAATCAGTTAGAAGGAAGTGGAGCTCATAACCGGATTTGAACCGGTGACCTCTTCCTTACCAAGGAAGTGCTCTACCGACTGAGCTATATGAGCGCTATCCTGCTAACTCTGGAGCGGGTAGCGGGAATCGAACCCGCATATTCAGCTTGGAAGGCTGATGTTCTACCACTGAACTATACCCGCTACTTAAATATCCCTTGCCACGCTGGAGTCAACCCCTGGCACGGCACCTGTTCTGAACTCCAACGCCTTCAAAAACGTCATATCCAACTAGCTGGTGGAGGGGGGTGGATTCGAACCACCGAAGCTCGCGCGTCAGATTTACAGTCTGATCCCTTTGGCCACTCGGGAACCCCTCCGAAAGGCGGCATATTGTCCTGATGGCCTAGCGCCTTGTCAACCGTTTCTTCCAATAAAATTATCAACTTACGACAACCCGGCGCGGCCCCGCCGGGCCTGCTCTGAAACCCCTTCCCAGGGCGCCACAGGCCTGTCGGACAGGTCTCAATGCAGCACCGAGCCGCCCTCCCCGGCGGCTGCGTAGAGGTAATTCAGCTGCTCACAGGCCGCTGCCAGCCGACCTGCCGCCTCAACCGTGGTGTCCATAAATAGGTTGAACTGCTGACGGGTCAAGCCGGCGGCCGAGTGGAAACTGCCCGCCACCACCAGTTGCGGCAGGGCCTCGTCGACCACGTCCAGGAAAATTTTCAGGGTCGGGTAGTCCATATTGAGCTGGCCCAGGTCCGCCGACACCTGGAGCAGTGCACCGGGCCGGATTTCCAGCTCAGTGGTCAACAGCAGCCCATACTCCTCGAGGAAAAGCCGGCTGTCGATAACGCCCCTGGCATCCTGCAGCGCCCGGATGTGCAAACCCTCGCACTGACCGCAGAGGTAGTACTCTGTGCCGGCCTGGTCAAGCCAGTCCTGGAGCAGGTCCCTGTCGGGTACCCGGATAGCTGTCATCGAAAGGAT
The DNA here is from genome assembly GCA_041307045.1 of Halioglobus sp. GTDB lineage: Bacteria > Pseudomonadota > Gammaproteobacteria > Pseudomonadales > Halieaceae > JARRPM01. The sequence goes on along the minus strand of JBFZEF010000410.1, from coordinate 16,346 downwards.
CCCTGGAAGAGCGGGCGGGCGCCGCGGGATTCAAATGGAGCTGGCGAGAGGAATCGAACCCCCGACCGGCTGATTACAAATCAGCTGCTCTACCTACTGAGCTACGCCAGCCATGCTCCGCGCCTTGCCGTGGCTGCTGGGCTATCGCATTCGACAGGCCAGGCCACCGGCCCGAAGGGGCGCGATTGTAGTTAATGCAGTAGGGGGATGCAACAGTGGCTCCGACTTGGGTCGTCCGTTTGGTACCTGCGGCCCCGCTGAGAATGGCGCAACGGTGTAACGGCTGGCCACCTACCTATCGCAGCACTACCTGAAAGGATCTATCGGAGGTAATTTCTCCGACGCAGCTGTTGGCACTTCCTGCGCCGCGGTGGGCTCGGGTTCAGGCAGGACCACAGGCGCAATCACCGGCCGTCGCGCCTTCTGCACCGTGATGGGCTGCAGTTTCTCCAATACCGCAGGCTCAGGCGCATGCTGCAACGGAGCGGGCTCGGGCTCGGCTGCGATCACAGGCGTTGACGCAGTGGGGGCGGGTGCCGGCGGCGCGGGTACTACCGCCGGTGCTTCGACCGGGGATTGCTCCGGCGTGACCGCAGGCACGTCCTGCCTCTGCCTGAGGACGGGCTCCGGACTACCGGCCGGAGCTACCTGCTCTGGAACCGGCGCCGGTGGCACGGTCGCGGGCGCTGCTTGCTGCGGGATTGGCTCAGCCGCCGTTGCGGGTGCGGTCTGCGGGGGTAAGGCCGCTGGCGCTGTGACTATGGGTGCGATCGATGCCGGACCAGGCTCTGGCGCCGGTGCGACCGGTTGCGGCACAGGCTCAGCCGCCGTCACCGGCGCGGCCGGTGCGAGGATGGGCGCTGGCACGGGTGGTACCGGTGCGGCCACTTCAACCGGCACCGGCTCGGGCCCTGCCACTGTGGCAGGGAGAACCGCTTCCGCCGGGCCTGGCTCGGGCGCCACAGGCTCGGGAGCGGCCTTACCGGCGCGCATCTCGCCCAGGGTATTCTCGACCGCGGCGAAGAAGCGCTGGTAGAAGTCCTTGTCATTGATGGTCTCTTCCGACACTTTCACCAGGGAATCGGCACTCTGGCCGATGGGGAGTGATATCGAACCCAGGGCGCTGAGGCCAACGCTGGCGGAGCTGGTGCTCTTCTTCAGGGCATAGGCACTGAGTACGCCGGTGGCGAACAGCGTGCTGCCATTGCGTTCGGGCAGGCAGACGATGGTCATCTCGATGAAGGTGTTCTGGTCGTCCTCGCTCTTGTAGGCCTTGCGTGCCTTGATACCATCGCTGTTGCTGCTCTCAATCAGGTAACCTTGCCCAAGCAGCGCGCGACGCGCACTTTCGCAGGCCGTGTCGACTTCATCATCGACCTTCAGCTTGAAAGGACTGTCGATGGCAAAACTCTCCGCGGTGTAAACAGCCTGGCTGCTGCAGCCGGTCTGGAACACCACGCACAGGCAAAAAAGCAGTATTTTCGAGCTGTATTTCATATCAGTGCTTGCTGGCAGGGTAACCGAACTATAAAGGGCCTGCCGGGCGAAAGCCACGCCTTTTCGCGCTGCCCGCAGGGCGGCAATTCTGGCGCAAGGGCTAAGGGCAGGCAATAGCGATGGACGGTGTTTGGGAATCGCAGGCAGCAGCGCTATAGTGACCGGCGCCGACACCGTCACGGCGGGAACTGCGCCCGCAGAAAAAAAATCAGGATAAACAGATGACCTTGAAACGCGCTACATGGCCGCAAGGCGAACTGCTCGTGCTGGAGCACGACTCGCAGATCCTGCGGGACAACCCGCTGGGTGATCCGCACATCCGCAAACACCACGTCTGGCTGCCGCCCCAGTACAGCAGCAGCGGCAACAGGCATTTCCCAGTGCTCTACGACCTGGTCGGCTATACCGGCTCCGGGCTGTCGCACACCGCCTGGCGCAATTTCGAAGAAAATGTCCCCGAGCGCGCCGCCCGGTTGATCCACGCCCGGCGCATGGCGCCGGCCATCCTGGTGTTTCCCGACTGCTTTACCGCGCTGGGGGGCAACCAGTACATCAACTCCAGCGCCATTGGCAACTACGCGGATTACCTCACCCGGGAAATCATCCCGTTCATCGACGGGCAGCTGCGCACCCTCGCCAGCCGGGACGCCCGGGGCTGCTTCGGCAAATCCTCCGGTGGTTATGGCGCTATCGTGCACGCCATGAAATACCCCAAATACTGGGGCGCCGTGGCGAATCACTCCGGCGATGCCTACTTCGACTTCGTGTACCGGGCGGACTGGCCCAACACCCTGAACGAGCTGGCGAAGTACCGCCGCCCGGCCCGCAAGGCCGGGTCCATCGATGTCGGCGCGACCACGGCGCAGCTGCGGCCCGGCCTGGACGACGGCCGGGTCAAGCGTTTCCTGGAGGCGTTCTGGGCGAAGGAGAAGCCCGAGGGGAAGGAGGTCATGTGCCTGATGAACCTGGCGATGGCCGCCAGCTACGACCCGGACCCGGCGGCCCCCAACGGCTTCATGCTGCCGTTCAACCTGGAGACCGGCGAGTTGATCCCCGCGCGCTGGAAGCGCTGGCTGGCGCACGACCCGATCCACATGGTCAGGAAGTACCGTGCGAACCTGCGCACCCTGCGCGGCATCTTTGTCGATTGCGGCTGGCGCGACCAGTACCACATCCACTACGGCACCCGGCTGCTCTCAGCCGAGCTGGCCAGGCACGGAGTCCAGCATGTCTATGAGGAATTCGACGATACCCACTCGGGCATCGATTACCGCATGGAGCGCAGCCTGCCTTTTTTGAGCCAGGCGCTGGCCAGGGCGGGCTGAGCGCAGCCGTTCAGTCGGCGGGTCAAACATCCTCAATCAGCCTCTGCCGCCAGAATCTCCAGGCCTTCGAACACCAGGTCCGGCAGGTACTCGCCACCGCGGTCCAGTAAGCCCATGAGCGTCCTGCCCCAACCACCGCAGAATAGAAGCCGGGGCGGGGCGGGCCCGGCGCGATCCAGCGCCAGGGCGAGGGCGCCAGCCTGGGCCAGGGCGATGCCGTGGCGCACTGCCTCCGCGGTGGAGGCGCCGGGCGCGAGGTCGTAGCCTGCCTCTTCTGCGAAACGCACGCGGTCGGTGTCCTGCAGCAGGGCGCGCTCCATCAGGGCGGGGCCGGGAATGATATAGCCGCCCTCGTGGCCGCCGCTGTCACTGAGCAGGTCGAGGGTCAGGGCGGAACCGGCATCCACCACCCACACCCTGCCCTGCGCCCGCTGCCAGGCCGCCAGCATGGCGAGCCAGCGGTCCACCCCCATGCGCGCGGGCTCGCGGTAACTGTTGCGCACCGCGCCGCACTGCGCCGTGCTGCGGGCAAACCAGGGCGTTACACCCCAGCGCCCCGCCAGCATCGCGCCCAGCGCGGCCTCGGCCTCCTCGCCCGCCACGCTGGCAACCCAGACCTGCCCGACTGCCGGCGCGCAGCCGAGCAGTTCCGTTCGGGAGTTCTCGTCCCCGGCCAGCAACGTGCCGCGGGCGGTGACCTGCCCGTGATCCAGCAGGCGCCACTTGGCGCCGCTGTTGCCCACGTCCAGTTGCAGGCAGCGCGGGGCCAGCTTCACGGCGCGCGCCTCAGGGAAATCTCGCCGCCATAGATGGACTGGATCCCAGCCGCGGCGGTCTCCAGTTGCAGGGCCCCGCGCTCGTCAACGCCCCGGGCAATGCCCGCGAGGTCCCGGGCGCCGGTATGCAACAGCACCGGTTCACCGGCAAAGGCGTCCAGGGCCTGCCACTCCTCCCGCCAGGGCCCGAAGCCCAGCTGCTCGAAGCCCGCCAGCAACGGCAGCAACTCGTTGAGCAGGGACGCCAGCAGGACATTGCGCCCGGGGCGCCGTCCACCGGGTTCGAGCATGCTGTCGATATCGGTCCAGGCCTGGTCAATCGCGCCGGCAGCGGCCACCGGCATGGCCACATTCAGGCCCACGCCGACAATCACCTGGCAGGTGCCGGCCGCGTCGCCGGTCATTTCCAGCAGGATACCGCCCAGCTTGGCGCCTTTATAAACGATGTCATTGGGCCACTTCAGCTGCACCGGCGGCAGCTGGCTGGCGGCCAGCGCCCTGGCCACCGCCACCCCTACCGCGAGGCTCAGGCCCTCCAGCGCCGCCGCGCCCTGGTGGTACTGCCAGGCCAGCGACAGGTAGATATTGCGCGCAAAGGGGCTGACCCAGGTCCGTCCCCGCCGCCCCCGGCCCGCGCTCTGCTGCTCAGCGCTGCAGGCCAGCCCGGCGCCCGCCCCGGCCTCCACCTGGCGCATGGCCTCGGCATTGGTGGAATCAACCGTGTCCAGCAACAGCAACCCGGAAAGCAGACCGGCCGCCTGCGGCGAGAGGGCGGAGCGGACGAGGTCCGCGTCCAGCAGGTCGATGCCGCCGGGAATGCGGTAGCCGCGACCCTTCACCGACTCGATCTCAAGGCCGTAATCCGCCAATGCGTTCAGCTGCTTCCACACCGCGGTCCGGCTGACGCCCAGGGCGTCGGCCAGGACCTGGCCCGAGCAGAACTCGCCGCTGGCTAACAGGGGCAGGAGGCTGGTCTTGGGCATGGCGGGATGTCAGCCCTTGTCGTAGGAACCGCGGGCGAGGTTCTCGAAGCGGGTGAACTGGCCGATAAACGCCAGGCGGCAGATGCCGATGGGGCCGTTGCGCTGCTTGCCGATGATGATCTCGGCGATCCCCTTGTCGGGCGACTCCTCGTTATAGACCTCGTCGCGGTAGATAAACATGATCACGTCCGCGTCCTGCTCGATGGCGCCGGATTCCCGCAGGTCCGAGTTGACCGGGCGCTTGTTGGGGCGGTTTTCCAGGGCGCGATTGAGCTGGGACAGGGCCACCACCGGGCACTTGAACTCCTTGGCGATGGCCTTCAGGCTGCGGGATATCTCGGAGATCTCCGCGGTGCGCCCCTCGGAGGAACCGGCGACCTGCATCAGCTGCAGGTAATCCACCATGATCATGCCCAGCTGGCCATGCTCCCGCGCCACCCGGCGGGAGCGGCTGCGCACCTCGGTCGGGGTGAGGGCGGCGGTGTCGTCGATATAAAGGGGGACGTCCTTGAGCTTGCTGACCGCGGTGCTGAGCTTGGGCCAGTCCTCCTGCTCCAGCTTGCCGTTGCGGATGCGGGTCTGGTCGATCCGGCCGATGGAGGAGAGCATCCTTATAATCAGCGAGTCCGCCGGCATCTCCATGCTGAACACCAGGATCGGCTGCTGCTGGTGCAGGACCGCGTGCTCCACCAGGTTCATGGCGAAGCTGGTCTTGCCCATGGAAGGCCGGCCCGCCACGATGACCAGGTCCGAAGGCTGCAGGCCCGAGGTCATACCGTCGAGATCCTTGAAGCCGGTGCTGAGCCCGGTGATCTCGCCACCGGAATTGAACAGCTCCTCGATCCGCCCCAGCGCCGCCTGCAACAGCGGGTTTACGCCCTGGGGACCACCCGCCTTGGGGCCCTGCTCCGAAATCTGCATGATGCGGCGCTCGGCCTCATCCACCAGCTGGTCCGAGGTGCGCCCTTCCGGGTTGAAGCCGCTCTCGGCGATTTCCTGGGCCGCCTCGATCAGCCGGCGCAGGCTGGCGCGCTCTTTCACCACCTGGGCGTAGGCCCGGATATTGGATGCGCTGGGCGTGTTCTGGGCCAGCTCCGCGAGGTAGGGCAGGCCGCCGGCGGACGCCAGCTCCCCCCGGGCGTCCAGCTTGTCCGCCAGGGTGATCACATCCACCGGTTCCGATGCCTCGGCCAGCCGGGCGATCTGGCGAAAAATCAGGCGATGATCCGGTCGGTAGAAATCGGCGTCGACCACCACCCCCGCCACCACGTCCCAGCCATCCGGGGACAGCAGGAGGCCGCCGAGGACGGACTGTTCCGCCTCGATCGAGTGGGGCTGCATCTTGATCCGCGCGATCTCGCCGTCACCGCGGAAAGGCAACTCGGCTATATTGCGGGGAAATTCGGGTTCGGCCATGGCGCTGCTGGTGTTTTGGGTAGGCTGCACAGGGTAACCAAATTAGCGGCCTGGTGCAGCTGCGGCGGCGAAAATTCTGATTACATAAAAGAACACCAGTCGCCCCGGGGGGGGCGACTGGTGCATCGGTTGCGCTGCTGGGGCCCGCCCCGGGGGGGCGGGCAAGCGCCACTACTCGGGGATGACCGCGATGGCGACGGCGGCGAACACATCGCCGTGCACCTGGATGGCGATTTCGAATTCGCCGAGCTGGCGCAGCGGGCCTTCGGGCAGGCGCACCTCAGACTTGTCCACCTCGCAACCGGCGGCGGTAACAGCCTCGGCGATGTCGCGTGTACCGACCGAGCCGAACAGCTTGCCTTCCTCACCGGCGTTGGCGGGAATGGAGATCAGCCCCAGGGCGTTGATCAGCTCCGCCCTCGCCTGCGCAGCGGCCAGGGTTGCAGCGGCCGCGGCTTCCAACTCGGCGCGGCGGGTTTCGAAATCCGCGATGTTGCGGGCGGTTGCAGGCACGGCCTTGCCCTGCGGCACCAGGTAGTTGCGGCCGAAACCGGGCCTGACATTGACCTTGTCACCCAGGCCACCCAGTTTGCTGATGTTCTCGAGCAAAATGACTTCCATCTTACGTTCCTCTGTTCGGGGAGTTGCCTCCCGCGGCTTTAAAATCTATCGGTCTTCGTCGGTCTCGCGGGTACTGACCTCGGACCCGGGTTTCCCGGTCCAGCGCTGGCGAAACTTGAACCAGCTGTCGGCAATCGCCGCAAACACCACAAAAAGTTTGACCGGGTCGAACAAAAACCAGGCCACATAAAACCCGGCCAACCATCCTCTGCCCTGCCCCCGCCACGTGGCGCGGGCATGCACCAGCGCCAGCCCCGCCAGGGCCAGCGGCACTACTGCAATCACTGCCCAGGCCCGGTATCCGGACCCCGCACTGGCGAGTCCCACCGCGGCCAGCGCCAGCCCCAGGGCTACCACCGGCGGGTAATACAGGGCCCTGAATTCCTGCCCGAAGCCACCCGGGTTATACAGCGCCGCCTGCCAGTAGCGTGCCAGCAGCAGGCACAGCGCGGAGCCGGTTGCAGTCCCTGCGCCCAATATCCCCGCCACCTGCGCGGCATCAGGTCGGGCCAGCACCACAGCCTCACCACCTGCGGAGAGCTGCTGCTCCATGGATGCCAGAAACTGGCCGAAGGCCTGGACGATCTGGTCCAGGTAGGCGCCGCCGAAGGCGCTCAGCCCGAGCCCGGTCAAGACACCCACCGGCACACAGGCCAGCAGGGCCAGCGGCAGGCTCACAGTGGAGCGCAACACCGCCGCCAGCACCGCGGTTCCCAGTAGCAGGCTAAGAGGGCCGCTGTCCCCGTAGGCATACAATACCGCCCCGGAGGGCAACAGCGCCCAGGCCAACAACCATGCGCCTGCACCCGGGCCTTTGCGCAACAGGACCAGCGCCACCACGGCGGCACTGATCCAGCAAAACAACAGGCTTCCCGCGCTGGCCACAGCCACCAGCAGCGCCTGGAAGCGACCGCGCATCACAAACGCCGCCAGCCCTTTCATGTCGGGTCTCGCTGCCCTGGCGCGCCGCTCAAGAGGCCCCTACTGGTGCGAATCCGAATAGGGCAGCAGTGCCAGGAAGCGCGCGCGCTTGATCGCGGTGCCCAGCTGGCGCTGGTACTTGGCCTTGGTGCCAGTAATACGGCTGGGAACGATCTTGCCGGTTTCGGAAACGTAGGCCTTCAGTGTTTCCAGGTCCTTGTAATCGATTTCCTTGGTGCCTTCGGCGGTAAAGCGACAAAACTTACGGCGACGGAAAAAGCGTGCCATGGTGATACTCCTTTAAACCTTTTTCATTACAGAAAGACGTGACGGAACAGGGCGGGGAAGCTAGCGGTCCCCGGCCTCGTCGTCGGCATCATCATCCTCGTCGTCGGCTACCTGCTCGACCACCACCTGGCGCTCCTCGTAGCGGGTCTTGCGCTCGCGGCTTTCCTTCTCGGCCTTCATGATGAAGGACTCCTCGGTGACGGGCTCGTCGCGGCGGATCACCAGGTTGCGAATGACGGCGTCGTTGTAACGAAAGGTCGTGGTGAGCTCTTCCATGGCGTCGTTGGACGCCTCCACATTCATCAGAATGTAGTGTGCCTTGTGGATCTTGTTGATCGGGTAGGCTAACTGGCGCCGGCCCCAGTCTTCCAGGCGGTGCACACGGCCGCCATCTTTCTGGATCGCGGTGGTGTAGCGCTCGATCATGCCGGGCACTTGTTCAGACTGGTCCGGATGGACCATAAATACGATTTCGTAATGTCGCATACAGAAGCTCCTTACGGGTTAATGCTACCCACGTTAATGGTGTAGCAAGGAGGATCGGCCACACGGGGCGGCCGGGCAAATTTTGAAGAGCGCGGAGTTTACAGATTTTGCCCGAGGGCCGCAAGCCTCTGCCGCATGGCCTCGAACAGGCAGACCCCGGTGGCCACCGAGACGTTCAGGCTGCTGACCGAGCCCGCCATCGGCAGCCGCACCAGGTGGTCGCACTGCTCCCGGGTAAGCCGCCTCAGACCGCCGCCCTCGGCCCCCATCACCAGCGCCATGGACAGGGTCAAGTCACTGTCATATATGGACTTTTCCGCCTCCCCCGCGGTGCCGAACAACCACACGCCGCGCTCCTTGAGGGCCTGCAGGGTGCGAGCCAGGTTGGTGACCCGCACGAAGGGCACCACCTCCGCCGCGCCGCAGGCCACCTTGCGACTGACGGGGTTGAGGTCGGCCGACTTGTCCTTGGGTACCACCACGGCGTCCACGCCCGCGGCATCGGCGCTGCGCAGGCAGGCACCCAGGTTGTGTGGGTCCGTGACCCCGTCCAGCACCAGGATCAGCAGCGGCCCCGCCTTGTCATCCACCGCCCGCAGCAGGTCCGCTTCCTGCCAGAGGTTGCGCGGGGAGGCATCGCCATGCACCGGCAGGTCGAGGGTTTCGGCAATGATACCCTGGTGGCGCCCCTTGACCATCTCGTCCAGCGCCCGGCGGGTTTCCCGGGCCACCGGCACCCCCTGGTTCTGCGCCAGCTCCAGCAGGGCGCCGATGCGGTTGTCTTCCCGCCCCTGCTGGGCCCAGAGGCGCTGCACCGATCTGGGGTTCTGGCGCAGCAGGCTGTCCACCGCGTGTATGCCGTAGACGTAGGGCATGGTCGCTTCGCCCCTAGCGTTGTCGACGCAGGCCGGTTTTGCTCCTGGACCTGCGGCCGGAACCGGAGGGCTTGTCGCCCCCGCCGCCCGCCGTCGCCCCGGGGGCCGGCTCTTGCGCCGCCCGCTTGCGCCCGCTGCCGCCCTTGCCCGGAGAACTCTTGCCAGCGGGCCTGCCGCTCTCGCCCCCGGCCCTGCGCGAGCGGCCTTTGCCCCCGGGCTGGGGCTTGCCAGCGCCGCCCTGCTTGCCACCCCCGGCGCCACCCTTGCCGCCGCCGGCCTTGCGCGGGGGCTGGCTGTCGATCAGCTCCAGGTCGATCTTCTTGTCGTCCAGGTCCACCCTCGCGACTTGCACCCGCACCCGGCCGCCCAGCTGAAAGCTGCGGCCACTGCGCTCACCGAGCAGGCGCTGGTGCGAGGCGTCGAAGTTGTAGTAGTCGCTGGGCAGGGCGGTAATGTGCACAAGCCCTTCTATATATATGTTCTCCAGCTCCACAAACAGGCCGAAGGAGGTGACGGCGCTTACCACGCCGTTGAATTCGGCGCCGACGTGGTCCTGCAGGTACTCGCACTTGAGCCAGGCCTGTACCTCGCGGGTGGCATCGTCGGCCCGGCGCTCGGTCATGGAGCAGTGCTCGCCGTAGGTGGCCATGGCCTGCACATCGTAGGGAAAGATACTGGTCATGGGGATGGGGCTGGCGCCTCGCACCCGCTTGATACCCTCGCCCTTTTTCTGGGCGCGAATGACCCGGCGGATGCCCCGGTGCACCAGCAGGTCCGGGTAGCGCCGGATGGGCGAGGTGAAATGGGCGTAGGCCGGGTAGTGCAGGCCGAAATGGCCATTGTTCTCGGCCTGGTAGACCGCCTGGCGCAGCGAGCGCAGCAGCATGGTCTGGATGACGTGGGCGTCCTCGCGATCTGCCACCTGCAGCAGCAGGCGCTGATAATGCAGCGGCGTGGGCTTGGCGCCGCCGCCGAGGTCAAGGCCCAGCTCGCCGAGGAATTGGCGCAGGTTCTCCAGCTTCTCCTCCGTGGGCCCCTCATGCACCCGGTACAGCATGGGCACGCCGTTGACCGCGAAGAAATTCGCCGCGGCGACGTTGGCGCACAGCATGCACTCCTCGATCAGCTTGTGGGCGTCATTGCGCACCACCGGCACGATGGCTTCGATCTTGCGCTGCTCATCGAAGATGATGCGGGTTTCCACGGTTTCAAAATCGATGGCGCCGCGCTTGTCCCGGGCCGCGCGCAATACCTTGTAAAGGCTGTGCAAGCGCACGAGGTCGGGCACCCGGCGCTTGTCCACGTCCGGGTGGGAGCCCTTTTCCAGCACTTCCCCCACCTGGGTATAGGTGAGGCGGGCATGGGAGTGGATGACTGCCTCGTAAAAAGTGTACTTTGAAGGCTTGCCCGCCCCGCTCAATTCCATCTCGCACACCATCGCCAGCCGGTCCACCGCCGGCTTGAGGGAGCACAGGCCGTTGGACAGGGCCTCGGGCAGCATAGGCACGACCTTCTCGGGGAAATACACCGAGTTGCCGCGATGGGCCGCCTCCCCATCGAGGGCGGAACCGGGGCGCACATAATGCGAAACATCCGCTATGGCCACCCACAGGCGCCAGCCCCCGAGGGTGCGCTTCTCACAGTACACCGCGTCGTCGAAATCCCGGGCATCCTCCCCGTCGATGGTGACAAAGGGCAGCTTGCGCAAATCGACCCGGCTCTTCTTGTCTTCCTCCAGCGGCTCGGCCTCCAGCCGGCCGGCCTCGTCCACCACTGCCTCGGGCCACTCCCAGGGGATGCCGTGGGAGCGGATGGCCACGTCGATTTCCAGGCCCGGGTCCATGTGGTCGCCGAGGATCTCGACGATGCGCCCCTTGGCCCCCAGCTGGCCGGTGGGAAAATGGGTAATCTCGGCGGTGACGATCTGCCCCGAGACCGCCTTGCCCTTCTCCCGCGGCGGGATCAGCAGCTGGTGATTGATCCGGCTGTTGTCGGGGATGACATAGCCGATACCGCTCTCCTCCTGGTAACGGCCGACGATGCGCTGGTGGGCCCGCACCAGCACCTCCACCACCTTGCCCTCCTGGCGACCGCGACGATCCAGCCCGGTCACGCGCACCAGCACCTCGTCGCCGTCGAACACGAAATTCATCTGGCGGGCGCTGAGGTAGATGTCCTCATCCTTGGCGCCGCCGATGGGCATGGCAAAACCATAGCCATCGCGGTGGCCCTGCACCCTGCAGCGCAGCAGCTGCATCTTATCGACGAGACCGTAGTCCCCGCGCCGGTTGACCAGGAGCTGGCCGTCGCGCTCCATGGCCCGCAGGCGCTTGCGCAGGGCGTCGAGCTGCTCCGGCTGTGCCAGGGACAGGCGCGCGGCTATGCCGTCGTGATCCAGCGGCGAGTCAGCCGCGTTGAGCAGCTCGAGGATCGCCTCCCGGCTGGGAATAGGGTTGTCGTAGCGAGCCGCTTCGCGCTCAGCATGAGGGTCGGCAATTTTGCCTTTTTTAGCCATAAACTGGGGTTCTTCCGTGAAAAGTTTCAGTGGTCATTTGAGCAGATGCGCCCGAGTATACGCGAGGAGAGTCTGCCCCGCATCATCGGGCATTGACAAAGCTGTGGCAGAAAAGTAAAGTGCGCGCCCTCGGTGGAGGCTGCGGCATTTCCGCTGTCTTTGTATCGCCCAGATGGTGAAATTGGTAGACACGCCAGCTTCAGGTGCTGGTCCTCGCAAGGGGGTGGAGGTTCAAGTCCTCTTCTGGGCACCAAATCGTTAAAGGCCGGGCCTATCAGCCCGGCTTTTTTGTTTCGGGTTCCACCCGCAGTACCCGCAATAATGATCCGGCAGCGCAGAAAAATGCGTAAACACTGGAATCATTTCCGGATGCCGCAGTCACACCCTCCATGAAAAGACGATCCCTGCTCCTGACCCTTGCGTCCCTGCCATTCGCGGCGGGCTCCACCACCCTGTTCGGCGCAAGCCGCGGCAGCGCCGACATCGAGGCGATGCACGCCCGCTGGCGCGATTTGCTGGCCCCGGGGTTCGAGCCGCCCGCTGCGGCCGACACACTGCAACTGGACGAGAGCCAGTGGCGCGCGCGGCTGAGCGCGGAGCAGTTCCACGTGCTGCGCGAGGAGGGCACCGAGAGGCCATTCACCAGCGCGCTGAATGACGAAAAGCGCGCCGGTATTTTCGCGTGCGCCGGGTGCGAGCTGCCCCTGTTCAGCTCCGAAATGAAATATGACAGCGGTACGGGCTGGCCGAGCTTCTTCACTACCATACCCGGCGCGGTGCAAACGAAGCGTGATTTCGCCCTCGTCTGGCCCCGCATCGAATACCACTGCGCCCGCTGCGGCGGCCACCAGGGCCATGTCTTCGAAGACGGCCCGGCGCCCACCGGCGAGCGCTGGTGCAATAACGGCGTGGCGCTGACATTCCTCGCCGCAGGCTGACCCGGGGCCGCCTGCGGCCCGCCCCTCTCTCCAGCCCCTCTCTCCAGCCCCTCTCTCTGCAATACCCACATCCTGCCAAAGCGGCTAAACTTCGGGTTCCGCTTTTCCCAAAAGCAGCAAAATGCAGGACACCCATGAATCTGAACCAGACCATCACCCCCTCCCCCGAAGTCATTTCCCAGGAGGTGTCCGGCGAGACAGTGCTGCTGGACCTGCAGAGCGAAAACTACTTCGGCCTCGACGAGGTGGGTACCCGCATCTGGCAATTAATCAAGGAGACTAATGACCTGCAGGCCATCTTCGAGACCCTGCTGGCGGAGTACGACGTGTCGGAGGAGCGCCTGCGGCAGGACCTCGACACGCTGCTGGGTGAGATATCAGGGCTGGGCCTGGTCCGGCTGGAACAGCGGGCATGAACCGCCAGCGCCATTACCGCGCCTGCCACCTGTGCGAGGCCATCTGCGGGCTGGTGATCGAGACCGAGGGTGAACAGGTCGTTTCCATCAAAGGCGACAAGCAAGACCCGCTGAGCCGCGGCCATATCTGCCCCAAGGCGGTGGCGCTGCAGGATATTCACGAGGACCCGGACCGCCTGCGCCGGCCGTTGAAGAAAGTGGCGATCGGCGGTGGGGAAACCACCTGGGAAGAGATCAGTTGGGAGGAGGCGCTGGATACCACCGCCCGCCGGCTGGTGGAAATCTGCCAGCGCGACGGCGTCAACGCCATCGGCATTTACCTCGGCAACCCCACGGTACACAACTACGGCATGCTGACCCACCAGGGCAACCTGTTCCGTCACCTGCGCACCAATAACCGCTTTTCCGCCACCAGCGTGGACCAGCTGCCCCACCACCTGGCCTCCCTGTGGCTGTTCGGGCATAAGTCCCTGTTCCCGATTCCCGATATTGATCGCAGCGACTACTTCCTGATGCTGGGGGCCAACCCCATCGCCTCCAACGGCAGCATCTGGACCGTGCCCGACGTGAAGAACCGGATCAAGGCCCTGCAGGCCCGGGGCGGCAAGCTGGTACTGATCGACCCGCGCCGCACGGAAACCGCGGAAGTGGCCAGCGAACACCACTTCATTACGCCGGGGACCGACGCCCTGTTCCTGCTGGGCGTGCTCAATACATTGTTCACGGAGGACCTGGCCCGGCCGCGGCAGCTGGCGGCCTTCATCACCGGACTGGAGGAGGTGGCGCGCGATGTCGCTCTGTTCACTCCCGAATTCGCCGCGCGCCACACCGGCATCAGCGCCGCCACCACCCGCCGCATCGCCCGCGAGCTGGCGCAGGCCGAGGCGGCCATCTGCTATGGCCGCATGGGCGTGTCCACCCAGGCCTACGGGGCGCTCAACCAATGGCTGATCCAGCTCATCAATATTGCCACCGGCAACCTGGACCGCCCCGGCGGCTCCATGTTCACCCTGCCGGCGGTGGACCAGGTGGCCACGATCAGCCCGGGCGGTTTCGGCCGCCACCACAGCCGGGTGCGGGGCCTGCCGGAATTCGACCGCGAATTGCCCGCCGCCGCCCTGGCGGAGGAAATCACCACCCCCGGTGAAGGCCAGATCCGCGCCCTGTTCACCGGCGCCGGCAACCCGGTGCTGTCGACCCCCAACGGGCGCAAGCTCGACGCGGCGCTGGAACAACTGGAGTTCATGGTGTCGCTGGACCCCTACCTGAACGAGACCACCCGCCACGCGCATATCATCCTGCCGCCCACCTCGCCGCTGGAGCACGACCACTACGACCTGGGCTTCCACATCAATGCCATCCGCAATACCGCCCGTTTCAGCGAAGCGGTGTTTGAGCCGGCCCCGGGCAGCCTGCACGACTGGGAGATCTTCGGCGAGCTCGGCAACCGGGTGGCCGTCCTCATGGGCCTGCAGGCCCAGCAGGTGATACCTCCCAGCCAGCTCATCGACATGGGACTGCGGGCCGGGCCCTACGGCGAGCAGGGGCTGTCGCTGGCAGCGCTGCGCGAAAACCCCTCGGGCATCGACCTGGGCGCGCTGCAGCCGCAGCTGCCCCAGCGGTTGCGCACCCGGGACAAGATGATCCGCTGCAACACGCCGGAGCCGCTGGCGGACCTGGAGCGCCTGCGCCAGGAATTCACCCACACCCACCATGGCCTGCTGAAGCTGATCGGCCGCCGCCACGTGCGCTCCAACAATTCCTGGATGCACAACTACCATCGCCTGGTGAAAGGCAAGGACCGCTGCAGCCTGCTGATGCACCCCGATGATATGCTGCCCCGGGACATCGAGGACGGTGGCCTCGTCACGGTCAGCTCCCGGGTCGGGTCGCTGCGGGTGCGGGTGGAGGCCTCGGAGAATGTGATGCCCGGCGTGGTGAGCCTGCCCCACGGTTACGGCCACCACCGCGCCGGCATCCGCATGGAAGTGGCGCGCAAGCACGCGGGGGTCAGCTGCAATGACCTGACGGACGAACTGGCGCTGGATGCGCTGTCGGGGAATGCGGCGGTGAACGGCGTGCTGGTCAGTGTGGCGGCAATCTAACAAACCAAGAAGGGGACTGAGTTATGGCCATTTCAACCATCGTAATCGGACTGGTGCTGCTGGCGCTGGTGATCTATGTCATTGGTATCTACAACAGACTGGTGACATTGAAAAACCGTTATCTGAACGCGTTCTCGCAGATCGAGGTGCAGCTCAAGCGGCGCTACGACCTGATACCCAACCTGGTGGAGACCGCCAGGGCCTACATGACCCACGAGCGGGAGACGCTCGAGGCGGTGACCAGCGCGCGCAATGATGCCGCGGCGGTACTGAAGGCCATGGGTAACGGCAACGTGGGCGGGGCCGAAATCGCGAAGCTCGCGAGCGCCGAGAACGCCCTGCAGGGTGCGCTGGGAAAACTCAACGTGACCATGGAAGCGTATCCGGAGCTCAAGGCCAGCGAGAACATGCAGCAGCTGTCGGAAGAGCTCACCAGCACCGAGAACCGCATCGCCTTTGCCCGGCAGGGGTATAACGACGCGGTGATGGGCTACAACACCTATCGCCAGAGCTTCCCACCGGTCGTGCTCGCGGCCAGCTTCGGCCACCCGACCGATGCCGCACTGCTGGAGTTCGATGACAAGGCGCTGATCCAGGCCGCGCCGAAGGTGTCCTTCTAAGCCAGGGATTTCGCCGTGGCAACGAACTTCTTCGAGCAGCAGGATATTGCCCGCCGCAACACCCGCCTGCTGCTGGTGTTGTTCCTGGCGGCGGTGCTGGTGCTGATCGCGCTGACCAACGCCGCGGTGGCGGCATTCCTGTGGTTTGGCAGCGACTACAACATCTACGCCGGCCACCGGGAGAGTTTCAGCGACTTCCTCGGCCACCTCGGCTGGCGGCACTTTGCCAGTATCGGCCTGGCGGTGGCGGCCACCATCGGCATGGTGGCACTGGTCAAGTGGCTGTCGCTGGCCACCGGCGGCAAGGTGGTCGCGGAGGGCATGGGCGGCAGCCGGATCCTGCCGGCCACGCGCGATGCGGCCGAGCGGCGCTGCCTCAACGTGGTGGAGGAGATGGCGCTGGCGGCGAATATGCCGGTACCGCCGGTGTACGTGCTCCACGATGAGAGCGGCATCAACGCCTTCGCCGCGGGCCACACCCCCGCCGACGCGGTGGTGGCGGTGACCCGGGGTGCCATCGATCACCTCACACGGCATGAATTGCAGGGCGTCATCGCCCACGAG
>JBFZEF010000409.1:0-12929 GCA_041307045.1 Halioglobus sp. | reverse complement strand
GAGGCCCTGGCGGGCCACGCCACCCAGATCGACGTGACCCTGCACCGCAATGGCTCGGTCAGCGTGGCCGACAACGGCCGCGGCATGCCGGTGGATATCCATCCTGAACAGGGCGTGCCCGGGGTCGAGGTCATCCTCTGCACCCTGCACGCCGGCGGCAAGTTTTCCAACAAGAACTACCAGTTCAGCGGCGGCCTGCACGGCGTTGGCGTCTCCGTGGTCAACGCCCTGTCCAGTGCGCTGGAGGTCGTTATCCGCCGGGACGGCCAGGTGTATCGCATGACTTTCGCCGGCGGCGACAAAAAAACCGATCTCGAGATCATCGATACCTGCGGCAAGCGCAATACCGGCACCGCGGTGACTTTCCTGCCCGACCCGCGCTATTTTGATTCGGTCACCTTCTCTGTTTCCCGCCTGCGCCATGTGCTGCGGGCCAAGGCTGTGCTCTGCCCTGGCCTGAAGGTGACTTTTACCGAGGAAAAATCCGGCGAGACCGATGAATGGTATTACGAGGACGGCCTCACCGATTACCTGGCCGATGCCACCATCGATTACCCGGTCATTCCCGAGGCGCCCTTCGTCGGCAGCTTCAGCGGCAGCAACGAGGCGGTTGACTGGGCGGTGCAGTGGTTGCCGGAAGGCGGCGAGATTGTCGCCGAGTCCTACGTCAACCTGATTCCCACGATCCAGGGTGGCACCCATGTAAACGGTTTGCGCACGGGCCTGCTGGAGGCGATGCGGGATTTCTGCGAGCTGCGCAGCCTGCTGCCGCGCGGCGTGAAACTCGCACCGGACGACATCTGGGACCGCTGTTGCTACGTGCTCTCCTCCAAGCTGGAAGACCCGCAGTTTTCCGGCCAGACCAAGGAGCGCCTGTCATCGCGGGAGGCCGCGGCCTTTGTCTCCGGGGTGGCGCGGGACGCCTTCAGCCTGTGGCTCAACCAGCACACACAGGAAGCGGAAAAACTGGCGGAGCTGTGCATCAGCAGCGCCCAGAGCCGCCTGCGCCTGGCCAAGAAAGTGGTCCGCAAGCGGGTCACGTCCGGCCCCGCGCTGCCGGGCAAGCTGGCGGACTGCTCCGGGGAGGACCCCACCCGGGGCGAACTGTTCCTGGTGGAGGGCGATTCCGCCGGCGGTTCGGCGAAACAGGCCCGGGACCGGGAATTCCAGGCCATCCTGCCCCTGCGCGGCAAGATCCTCAACACCTGGGAAGTGGACTCCCAGGAGATACTCGCCTCCCAGGAAGTGAACAATATATCGGTGGCGATGGGTGTCGAACCCGCCAGCGACGACCTCGCCGGCCTGCGCTACCACAAGATCTGCATCCTCGCCGATGCGGATTCCGACGGCCTGCATATCGCCACGCTCATCTGCGCGCTGTTCGTGCGGCATTTCCGCCCGCTGGTGGCCGCCGGGCATGTGTTTGTCGCCATGCCGCCCCTGTACCGCATTGATGTGGGCAAGGACGTGTACTATGCCCTGGATGAGAGCGAGAAACAGGGCGTGCTGGACCGGATCGAGGCGGAGAAGAAAAAGGGCAAGGTTAACGTGCAGCGCTTCAAGGGTCTGGGTGAAATGAATCCGCTGCAACTGCGGGAGACCACCATGGCCCCGGATACCCGGCGCCTGGTGCGGCTGGTGCTCGATGCCGGTGACGGCACCAACCAGATGCTGGACATGTTGTTGGCCAAGAAACGGGCGGGCGACCGCAAGTCCTGGCTGGAAGAAAAGGGAGACCTGGCCGAGGTAGTGGCCTGAGTCCGGAAAGCGGTTTGTAACAATAGCCCGGGCCGCAGGCCCGGCCGGATGGCAATCACGAGGAAGAAGGCAATGAAAATGACAAATGGCAGGCTGCTGCGGGTGCTGGCAAGCTGTGCGCTGCTCGTCTGGGCCGGCTCGGCCCGGGCCCAGTGGGAGCTCGATGGCGCCAGGTCCGCGCTCAATTTTATTTCGATAAAGAACAACGGCGTGGCGGAAACCCACGGCTTCGCGGCGCTGCTGGGCTACATCGGCGGCGATGGCAAGGTGCAGCTCACCATCAACCTGGACAGCGTGGCGACCCTGATCGATATTCGCAACCAGCGGATGCGCGAAATGCTGTTCGAAACTTCCACTTTCCCTGCCGCCACCATCACCGGCATGATCGATCCGGCCGTGCTCGCCGCGGTTGGAAAAGGCGGCACGGTGCTCACCGAGCTGCCCGTCACCTTATCCCTGCATGGCATAGAGCGGTCACTGACCGTTCCGGTGGCTGTGGTCGGGGAGGGCGAAGGGCGGATGCAGGTCTTTTCCCAGCGCCCGGTGATCGTCAACGCGGCGGATTTTGGCCTGGAAGCGGGTGTGGCCGCGTTGCAGCAGGTGGCGGGCCTGCAGGCGATCAGTACCGCGGTTCCGGTTACCTTCCACCTGGTCTTCAGCAACGGCAAGTAGAACCCGCGCCTGGTGGCCCGCGCCGCAGCCCCTGGCCTACTGCAACTGCTGCAGCAGTTGCCGATAAGCCTGGTTGCCGGGGGCAATTTCAGTCAGTGTCCTGGCATAGGTCCGCGCCTGGTCGCGCTGGCCCAGCTCCGCGTTGTAGTTTGCCAGCGCCCGCAGCACGTCCTCGCTGCGGGGCAGCTCGCGCAGCAGTGCCTGTAACTGCTTGATCGCCTCCTGGGGCTGGCCCAGGTCGTGCAGGGCGATGGCGTAGATGAAGCGGTGGCGACTGCCCTCAGTCTCCAGCTGTGCCGCCCGGCGCAGGTAATCCAGCGCCTTGTCGGGAGCGCCGCTGCGGGTTTCCAGCAGCCCCAGGGAGTGCAGGGTGGGGCCGTTATCCGGGGCGAATTCCAGCACCTGTAACATCAGCTCCCGCGCCTGCGCATCCTGGCTCTGGCTGCGCAGCAGGTCGGCGAGATTGAGGTAGGCCGGCACCAGCTGCGGGTTCAGCCGCAGGGCCTCGCGGTAGGCCGTCTCGGCCGCCACCAGGTCCCCGCGTTCCACATAAAACACACCCAGCTGTAACTGGGTCTCGGGCATCTCCGCATTCATGGCCATGATGCCCAGGTACCAGTCGAACAGGTCTTCCAGCTGTTGCGCCTGCTCGGGACTGACCTGGTCAAGGGGTACGCCCGCCAGCGACTGGGCGACATCCATTCGCACCGTGGCGACTCCGTCTTCCAGCAGCGGCTGCAATAACTGGTAGCGCTGGTTCAGCGGCAGGAAGTCGAGGGAGCGCACGGCGCTGGCCCGCAGCAGGGGGTCATCGTCATACAGTACCGAGGTCACGGTCTGGATCGCGTCGCGGCCGCCCGCCTGCGCCACGGCTTCGATGGCGGCAGCCCGCCAGATGGGCGCGGCGGCGGGATCATTGGCGAGCGCTGCCAGCGTGGGCACCACGCTGCGGTCACCCAGATCGAAACGCTGGAACGCCCGTGCGAAGTGGCTGCCCGTGTCCTGGAACTGCACGTCCCAGCCGCGCAGGCTGTCCAGTGCCCAGCGGGCGTCCCTGTCCTGGTGGCAGCGGTTGCAGGCATTGGGTATGCCCATCACCACGCTCAGGTCGGGGCGCGGAATGCGCATGCTGTGGTCGCGGCGGGCATCGACTCCCATGTAGGTGGTCTCGGGCATATGGCAATTGGCGCAGAGAGCGCCGCTGGATTGGGCGTCGTGGTGGTGGTGCTCCGGGGTGTCGTAGTGTTGCGGCGCATGGCACTGGGCGCATACCCCGTTGCCGGGGGCGCGCAGCGCCAGGCTGTGGGGTTCGTGGCAGTTGCTGCAGACTACGCCCGCCAAATGCATCTTGCTCTGCACGAAGGAGCCGTAGACGTAGTTCTCATCCAGCACCTGGCCATCGTGGTAGTACAGCGGCGACCGCGGCAGGGCCAGCCGATGGGTCGCCAGCAGGTCGGCCCCGTAATGGTATTCGCCCAGGGTGCCGCGGCGGGAGTGGCAGCGGCCACAGCTGTCCACCTGGGCCCGCGAGTCGAGCGCTTCACTGCGGTGGGCGATTTTCGCGCCCTCGGCCCACTGCCATTGGCCGCGCTGGGCCAGGGCCGTGGGAAAGCCGCCGTTGGCAACGCCCTCCAGCTTGTTGGCCGCCGCCAGTTCCAGGTGTTTTTCGCCCGGTCCGTGACAGGCCTCGCAGCCGACATCGATCTCGGCGAAGGTGGTGCTGAAGGACTTATCGGCGGCGCTGTAATTCTTGACCAGATCGGTGCTGTGGCACTCGGCGCAGCGGCTGTTCCAGTTCTGGTACTGGCCGGTCCAGTGCAGGGGATCCCTGTAGTCGATCGTCTCGTCGGGATACAGGTGGTACCAGCGCTGCCCGCCCTCGGCGGCGGGACGGGCGTCCCAGGCGATGCTCAATGCCTGCAGGCGCCCCCGGGAGAGCGGCAGCAGGTACTGCTGCAGGGGGTAGACGCCGAACACATATTTCACCGTGTAATCCGTGAGCTTGCCGTCCTCGCCGTCCGTGCGCACCTTGAATTCATCCCCCTCGCGAAAAAAGCGCGTGGTCACCCCGTTGTAGCTGAAGGTCGCGTCGGCAAAATTCCCCAGCACGGTTTGCGGGGTGGGCAGCTGCATGGCCAGGTCGTGATGCGAGCCCCGCCAGTTGGCGAACTCGGCGCCATGGCAGCCTTTGCAGGCCTCGCTGCCGGTGAAGGCATAGCCATTGCCGCACAGCAGCAGCAGGCACAGGACCAGGAATCGGGGAAACATGGGGCGGGGGCAGTCCAGTAGGGAATCAGACCACACAGTAACGCATTCGCGGCCCAGTCCCAAGACCGCCGGCGCCGCCCCACTGGCGTCACTGAGTGTGTTATGGACAGCCTCATCGGGGCTGCCTATCATGTCGGTTCCGGTGCGGCCTCTTTTTACAGCGGGCGGCTCGGGCCGGGAACGATTGGCAACACGCATACAGGACAGCGATGAAACTGGGCATCCTCAAAACTGACGCGGTGCGACCCGAGTGGGTGAATGAGTTCGGGGAATATCCCGATATGTTTATCCGGCTGTTGGGTCGGGTTGATCCGTCCCTGGAATTCCATGTGTACGATGTGCAGCAGGGCGAATACCCCGCGGATATCGATGAGGTCGATGCCTACCTGATCACCGGCAGTAAATCCAGCGTCTACGACGATGAACCCTGGATTGCGACCCTGATGGATTTCGTGCGCGAGCTGGACCGGCGCCGCAAGAAGCTGGTGGGTATCTGTTTCGGGCATCAATTGGTCGCCCACGCCCTCGGCGGCAAAACGGAAAAATCAGCCAAGGGCTGGGGCGTCGGACTGCACACCCATCGCTTCACCGAAGTGCCGGATTGGCACGACAACGAAGAGGCGGAATTCGATATCCTGGTGAGCCACCAGGACCAGGTGGTGAGCAACGCCGCCCACGCGAAGGTACTGGCCAGCAGCGAATTCTGCGAGAACGCGGTCTGCCAGGTCGGCGACCATATCCTCACCTTCCAGGGGCACCCGGAGTTTGTGCCGGAGTATTCGCGCGAGATCATGGAGTTCCGCCGCAAGTTGATCGGCGAGCAGGTTTACCAGGCGGGCATGGCCTCCCTGGCGAGCGCGCCCCAGCAGGAGCGGGTGGCGCGCTGGATCCTCAATTTCCTGCAGTACCCGGGGCCGGCGCAGAAGTCGGCCTAGGGCGAATGGCGCTTATCGTGGCGCGAAGACCGGCGCCAAACCGAGTATGGCTTGTCGGGACTCGCCGTGAATACATCCATGTAGGCTCGTATCGCGCATCCATGCGCTCAACGGTCCCGCCAAGCCATACTCGCTTCGACGCCTACGTGCTCATATTCTGATGAAGGCAGTGCCGTTGGCCCAGCGCCCTACTCCCCCCGCGCGCGCTCCTGCATCGCTGCAAGGTAATCGTCCAGTTCCGCCTCGTTGGCGAATACGGTCATGTCGGGCAGCGCCTTGAGGATCTCGAACACCTTGTCGATGTGGGGCTTGCGATTGGCGGCGGCCACCCGCCGCCCCGCGGCCCTGGCCTGCTTGGCCGCCTTGAAGATAACCCGCAGGCCGGCTGAGCTGATGTAGTCCAGGTCCTTCATGTCGAGCACGGTCAGCTCCTGCCCGCCCGCCAGCACCGCCAGCAGGCGCTGCTCGAATTCCGGCGCGGTATCCGTATTCAGGGCGCCCGCCAGCGCCACCCGGGCCAGGGAGTTCGCTTCATCTACAGTGACCGTGGTGGTTAATTCCATATCCTGTACTCTCGCGGGGTGACGCCGGACTAGACGGCCGACTGGTCGGGGTGGTTTGCCAGCAACTTGATGACCCGCAGTATATTGCAGCCATCCAGACGGTGATAGCTCTGGCGGTCGGTGAGCGCGGTGATCAGGTGTACGCCGAGGCCGCCGACGGCGGCGTCCTCGATCGCGGTGCCCAGCGCCGACTGCTGCGCCTCCAGCAGCGGGTTGAAAGCCAGCCCCGCATCGCGCACTTCAAGCGCCACCTGCAGGCAATCGGCCTCCACTGTAACGGTGATGATGGCATCCGCCGCGAGCCCCGCGTACTTGTCCGCGTTGGACACCACTTCTTCCGCCACCAGTACCAGTTCGCCCAGCCGCTGTGGCGGCAGCAGCAGCGGCGCCAGTGCCTGCCGCAGCCATGTTTCCACCCGGGCGGTGAGCCCCGGCTCCCGGGTGAATTCGGCGGTTGCGAGCACCGCCGGCGCGGCGCCGCTGCCAATATCGAGCAGCAGCAGGCAGATGTCATCGGACTGGGGAGTCTCCCCGCTGAAGTCCTGGAGGGCCTCGAACAGGCGGACCCCCGCGGCGGCGGCGGGCAGCGCGCGGCAGTCCAGCAGCGCCTGGTCGAAACGCTCCAGCCCGAACATCTCATCGGCTGCGTTGAATGCCTCGTCGATGCCGTCGGTGAAGATGGCGAGCCTGTCGCCGCCCTGCAATTGCAGGATGTTGCGCGGGAAATCCAGGTCCGCCGCCAGGCCCAGGGCGGGTCCCTGCTCCTGCCCGATGGATTGCGCCCGGCCGGCGCGCACAAGGCTGGGACGGGTGTGGCCCGCGCTGCAAAAGCGCAGTTCGAGGCTGTCCAGGTCCACGCAGCCCAGGAACAGGGTGACGAACATGCAATTGTCGTTGCCGCTGGCCAGGGCGTTGTTGAGGGCGGCCATGGCGACCGCGGGTTCGCGGCTTGTGGTCGCCAGCTGCTGGATGAGGCTGATCGCCCTGGACATGAACAGGGCTGCCGGAACACCCTTGTCCGACACGTCGCCTACCGCGATATACAGCAGCCGGTCGCGGCGGTGGTAGCTGTAGAGGTCGCCCCCCACCGAGCGGGCGGGCTGCACCCTGGCCCAGAGGCTGAAGCCCTCGCCCTGCTCGCTGGCTTCGCCGCCATGGGGCAGCATCGCCATCTGTATTTCCCTGGCGGCATCCAGCTCGCCCTCCAGCCGGCTGCGCCGGGCGGTGGCGGCCTCCAGGTCGGCAATGTATGACTTGAGGTCACGCTTCATGGCGGCGAACGAGTGCACCAGCCGCGCCACCTCATCGTCGCCCCGGGTCGGCGGCAGCGGCGCTTCCAGGTCGCCGCGGGCGATGCGGTCGCTCGCCTGCGCCAGGGCGGCGAGCGGCCGGGTAAGCCGGCGCGTCACCACGGCCACGGCGGCGGCCATCAGCAGCAGGGTGAGCAGCCCCGCCAGTGCAATCCTGGTTTTGTGCGCCCGCAGGGGCGCGGTCATTTCGTCTTCCGAGTAGAGCACACCCACGGGCCAGCCGGTGGCCGCCAGGGATCCCAGGCGCATGACGCAGCGCCCCGGGGCATCGGGGCAGTCCAGCTGCCGGCTGCTGACCTGTCCCTGCAGGGCGGCCTCGAACATTTGCCGCCAGTCGCCCAGGTTTATCCTGCCGGCCAGCGCGTCCGTGTAGTGGCGCATGACATTGGCCGCATTGCCGCCGCTGAGAACGATGCCCTCGCGGCTGAGCAGGAAGCCGAACCCGCTGTCGCCCAGGCGCAGGCGTTGCAGGTAGGCATGGAGCTCCGCCAGGGACACGTCCGCCGTCACTACCGCGTAAAGGACGCGCTGGCCCGCGGAGTCCTCGCGGAAGACCGGAACGGCAAAGGTTGTCATCAGGGTCTCGCCACCGCCCGCGTCGAAGTAGGGCTCCACCCACAGGGGCTTGCCCGCCGCCAGGGTGTCGGTAAACCAGGCCTGGTGCCGGTAGTTGTACTGCGGATCGGCCAGGTCGACGTATTCCAGTTGGCCGCCCTGGCGGAAGTAGTAGGGCGCGAACCCGGGTGGCGGCTCCTGCGCCGTGGGCGCCAGTGCGATGGTCGCACCGAAAATGTCGCCGTTGACCTCCATCACGTCGCGCAACATCTGCCGGAGGCCATCGTGGCTGTAGTCCCGCTGCTGCAGGACGCGGGCCAGCAGCAGGGTGGAACTCTCCACCCCGTGCAGCCAGCTCTCCATGTCGATCATGGCCGCACGCACGGTTTCATCGGACTCGCGCTGCAGGCGCTCGAGAATCTCGTCCCTGGTCAACCGGTAATCCACCAGCGTGCCGAGGCCGATAATGACCGCGGCGCAGAGCGTGAGCAGGGCGACCAGGCGGGTGGTGATGCTGCCGCCCCGGGTCGTGGCCTGTGGCCTGCCGGAGTCGATTACCAGCTACCGGTGTTCGCCATGGATTGCCATGGCTCCTGCGGCGGCAGGGCGGTGCCAGTCTGCAGCAGCTCGATGGAAATGCCGTCGGGGGAGCGGATGAAGGCCATGCGCCCGTCCCGGGGTGGCCGGTTGATGGTGACGCCCCGCTCCATCAGTTGCTGGCAGAGCGCATAGATGTCGTCCACCCGGTAGGCGAGGTGGCCGAAATTGCGACCGCCGGTGTAATCCTCCGGGTCCCAGTTCCAGGTGATTTCCAGCAGCGGGCTGCTGCCCTCCCGCGCCCGGTCCACGTCGCCCGGTGCCGCCAGGAACACCAGGGAAAAGCGGCCGGCCTCACTGTCGTGGCGGTCGACCTGTACCAGGCCGAGTTTGTTGCAGTAGAAGTCCAGGGTCTCGTCCAGGTCGCGGGCGCGCACCATGGTGTGCAGGTATTTCATAAGCAGGGGCCTTTTGCGGTGAATGCTCGATGGTCCGGACAGCGTTCCGGATCACCGGAAGCAGCCTCGTCGCTATGGTAGGAGTGCCGGGTCGGCGGCACAAGCCCGGCCTTCGGCGCTGGCAGCGGGAGCAAATCACCCGGCCCTTCGCCCGGATTACTCCCGAATCGCCGCCCGCCAACCGCTGTGTTCGAAATCAGCCCTGCTGCAGTGGCCAACGCGCGGCAGATAGGGCTGCAATTGCGCATCCTCACTCTCACCAAGTGCCAGCGCCTTCAGGCGCAGCAGCAGCGGATTGGTGCGCAACAACATGCGGAATGTCAGCTGCCCATCCAGATAAGGACCCCAGTCCATCCAGTTCACGGCTTGTTCAGCGCCCGTATTCAGCGGGCGGTTCTCCGGTCTGGAGAGCACAACGGTATAGTAGCCCTGTTGATCCAGGTTGAGATGCCGGTCGACCACCGCGTCATTGCAGATGCCGGCCCAGAAATTGTAGTTGGTGATGGTGAAGCCGCGAATTTGCATCTCGTCAGAATATACCGGCTCACGCGGCGTATCCGGCGTACGCAGCGCTTTCGCACGAACCACCAGCAGCTCGCCCAGCCGCGTGCAGTAGGGCGTACTCAGGTAGAGAATGTCGTCGCTGGCGAGAATATCGTAGGGCAAACCCCAATTGGAGCGAGCACTGAATTTTCCGGCCGCCACGACCGCACGGTAATCCGGAATGGGGAGCGACGCGAATCGCGTGGTTTCCACCGGATAACTTTGTCCGGGGTCGTAAGGAAAACAGCTGGGGTGGTGCTCTACGACCTTGCCATCGCGGTCCAATACCGTCACCGAAGGCAGGGGGACACCGGTGCTGTTCGGCGGATTCGCGCCCAGCACGGAATCGGTGGTCCGCAGCAGCAGGAAAACCGCCTGGTTGGCGCCACCGTTAGCCTTGTCGCCGGCATAGATCGTGTTGGCCGCAGGTTTTTCTGGCCGCGATTCGAACACCATGGTCACGGTAAAACGCTGCTCATCGCCTTCTGCAACGGGCTCGCGAAACGGATTATGGCTACCTGCGTCGGGATCGATATCCTTGTCCACCAGCGTGGGCAGGGTATTGGTGTCGAAATCACAGGGGTGGAAAGCAAAGTAGCGGCAGCGCAGGTACTGTCCGGCAAAGACAACTCTGCCGCCCTCGGGCACGGCCACGAAGCCTGCCGGCGCCTGTGCGCCATTCCAGTAGCGATTGCTGAAATAGTTCGATGCCGATGTATCCAGCAAGTAGGGAAAGCGGTTGTTCGTTAGCGGACTGCCGGCACCGGGCCAGCCTGTTGACAAGGGTGCGCCTGTCAGCTCGCCAACATGGTAGCGCCCGTCATCCAGGCGCACCCCACAGTGTTCGGCAATAAAGTCTGAAATCCGCCCTTCGATAGCCGCCAGATTTGGATCGCACAGTTTGGGGAACACGCCCAATACCGCCATGCCGGTTGCATCCCGGGCTTCCGCCAACAAATCATACAGTGCCTGCAGGTCCGCACGCACCGGATCAGGTGCAACCTCAAGCAACTGGCGCACCGTGTCGGCGTGGCCAATAAATTCGTTATAGCCATGTTCGATCGGCCGGGTTCCGGCCCAGAGGCCTTGTAGCACTTCCTTGAACTCACTCAGGCTCATTAAGCGATCTCCTTATTTGGCGCTGCAGCCTGGTCTGTGACGACCTCGCGGGGCAGCCCGGGTGTCAACGGCGTGTAGCCAAAGGCCTCGAACGCAAAACCCCAGTGCTCATTGACCCGCGCAATCACATCGTCCGGCAGGTCGAAGCTGTTTTTCTGGTAGTTATCGAGGCCGTCAAGATACGCCTTTAACAGCGGCGCGACAGCATCGAAATCGCCAAGTTGCAGTTGCTCGTAGATGTCGCGCATACAGTCCATGGGTCTGGCATCGAGGTCTTCGAAACGGATTTCAATCAGGTTTTCTCTGGGGACAAGCGCGCGCTGCTCAAGGTAGGCAGTCAGCAGCGCTTTGTAAGCATGAATAATCCAGTCATCAATGGCCTCCCAGGTAAAGTCCTGAAAGGTCTGACCGGGCAGGATTTGCCGATACATGTTCCGCATCGACTGGTACACCCGGTAGGGGTTGCGCATGATGTAGACGTATTTTGCTCCGGGGAACATCCTGCACAACAGCGCGACCCGCCCCGTGTGGGTCGGCGTTTTCAGCACCAGCCGCTTGCCGTCATTGAGCAAGGTCGCCTTTTGCAGCACCTCCATATAGGCCGACTGCCATTTGCCCAGTCCATCGGGGTTTTTGCCCAGCTCTGTGACGTAACGGTCGTAGATGCCAGGTAACTCCCGGGGGAAGCTGGCGAAGTGAAAGGCCGCATGCTCGGTGATTTTCACCAGCGCCAGCTCTTCCTCCTGCGGCGCGTCCAGCGTAATGGCGACATTGTCCATCGGCCGCGTAGCCGGCATGCCCGCCGCAATACGCGCCTTGACCCAACCCTGGCTGATCATCGCCACCGGCTGGAGTGAGGCCTGATAGTTGGTCACAAAACCAAACTGCGGGTCCTGCCAGAACAGGTAGTGCAGGTGCGTGGTGCCGCTACGGCCCATTCCCAGGAGGAAAACCGGTGGTGCAAAGAGCTGCGTGGCCGCAATGCGTTTGCCCCAGCGCCACTTTTCGTACAGCCGGAAGGGCTCCAGTAGCAGGCTGAACAACACCCGGCGCAACACGTACCAGCGATAACCCGCATCGATTTTGCCTCTGCGCAACAGGCGGATTAACGCCGGCAATGCAATAAACTGTGACATTGCCGATTGAGCTCCGGTCTCGCTCATCGGTTTTACTCCGGCGGCTCGTAAAACCATGGCACACCGTTGATATGCGCGCCACCGTCGGCGTGAATCGTGTTGCCGGTGATGTATCGCGCTGCGTCGGAGGCCAGAAACACCGCCAACGGACCGATGTCGAGCTCGCTGTCACCCAGGCGCCCCATCGGGTTCATGTCCAGAATGCTTTGGGCGAACTCGGGGGCCATCTCGACATAGTTTTCCCAGGGCTCTGTGACCGCCGCCGGGCAGATCGCGTTGCAGGTGACGCCATAGCGACCCCATTCCGCCGCCGCTGTACGCGTCAGCGCGCGCAGTGCTTCCTTGGAGCTGTTGTAACCAACAGAGAATCGATGCGCATTGACGCCGTTTAAAGAACACAGGTTGATGATGCGACCGGATCCTTTGGCCTTCATCGCAGGAAACACCTTCTGCATCGCCCGCAGTGCCGCGTAGTAATTCACCCGGGTCTGCTGCTCAATGCGCCTGAAATCTGTGTCCTCCAGGCGCGCGGGTTGGCCGTCCGACGGCGTGGCGTTGTTGACCAGAATATCGATGTCGCCGTATTGCGCCGCGGCATGTTCAAGGTTTTGCTCGAACTGCTCCAAATCCGCCACATCGGTTTGCAGAAATACCGCACGCCCCTGCGGATAGTCGCGATTGATTTCCTGCGCCGCCGCCGTGCCGACCTCAACATTGCGGCTGGCAATGATCACGGTGGCGCCCTCCGCGGCAAAGGCCCGGGCAAGCCCCTTGCCAACGCCGCGCCCTGCACCCGTGATAAAAGCCACTTTGCCTTGAAGTTGTTGCATACGCCCTATCTCGTCTTATCTTTATTGAAAACCAGCATTAACTCGGATGCGTTACGCCCTTGCCGGGGCGGGCCTGTTGTACCTTGGGCTCGGGGTCAGCTCCAGGGCGACGATGCGCGGCCCCGCCCCTGTCAGCGGCGCGGCGCCTGCGCGGCCTGTCGGCCCGCCAGGCGACCGGAGAACGTGGCATCCCCCACCGACATGCCGCTGCTGTAGCCCTCGGCGCGGCGCACTACCCCGCAGGC
>JBFZEF010000407.1:0-5726 GCA_041307045.1 Halioglobus sp. | reverse complement strand
CTTGCCCAGCAGGGCGCGGGCCATGGGTGAATCCATGCTCAGTTTGCCCCGGGGCAGGTCAAACTCATCCGGCCCGACGATGCGCCAGCACTGCTCCTGGCCCGCTGCGTCCTCCAGCCAGACCCAGGCGCCGAAGAATATTCGGCTCGTGTCCGCAGGGGTCTGGTCGATCACCTTCAGTTCGTCCAGGCGCTTCTGCAGGAAGCGCACCCGGGAGTCGATCTCCCGCAGGCGACGCTTGCCGTAGATATAGTCGCCATTCTCGGAGCGATCGCCGTTCTTGGCGGCCTCATGCACCGCGCTGGTGACCTGGGGGCGCTCCACTTTCCACAGCTGGTGCAGTTCCGCGCGCAGGCGCTGCTCACCCTCGGGGGTGATATAGGTCGACCCGCGCCGCCGCGGTGGCTTGTATCTGCTCATGGGGCGCTATTGTAGCGATCTCCCGCAGATACCATAATCCCCCGCGGCAGACCTGGCCTGGCGGCTGCCAGGCGCCTAAAACAAGGCGCCTAAACCCATGCCCAAGCCATAAAAAATCCGTATAATGCCGCCTCGCGTTTGCCTGTGAGGCGGTGATGATAGACAAGAAGTTGCTCAGTATCCTGGTGTGCCCGGTAACCAAGGCGCCGCTGGAATATGACCGCGAGAAGGACGAACTGGTGTGCAAGGCCAGTGGCCTGGCCTACCCGGTGCGCGACGGCATCCCGGTGATGCTGGAGAGCGAGGCCCGGGTACTCAGCGCAGAAGAGAAGCTGGGGTAGTCCGCGTGTCCGATACCATCTTTGGCAAGATCATCCGCGGCGAAATTCCCGGCAAATTCATCTACGAGGACGAACACTGCGTCGCCATCAATGACATCCACCCCCAGGCCCCGGTGCATGTGCTGGTGATCCCCCGGCGCGGCATTGCCCGCCTGGTGGACGCAGACCAGGATGACCAGGCCCTGCTCGGGCACCTGCTGCTGGCGGCGGGCAAGGTGGCCTCGCAACTGGGCGTGGCCGATGCTTTTCGCCTTATCATCAATAACGGCGCCGGCGCGGGACAAACCGTCTTCCACCTGCACCTGCATATCATCGCGGGCAGGACCTTCGCCGAGGGGCACATGGCAGGCTAGGTCAGACCCGCGCCAATACCCTCACAACCGAGAACACATATGAAGACCGGAGAAATACGCGAGGCCTTCCTGGCCTATTTTGAGCAGCACGGGCACACCCGGGTGGCCAGCAGTTCCCTGGTGCCGGCCAATGACCCGACCCTGCTGTTCACCAACGCGGGCATGAACCAGTTCAAGGTCACCTTCCTGGGTACCGACCCGCGGCCCTATGTGCGCGCCGCCAGCAGCCAGCGCTGCGTGCGCGCCGGGGGCAAGCACAACGACCTGGAGAATGTCGGCTACACTGCGCGCCACCACACCTTCTTCGAAATGCTGGGCAATTTCAGCTTCGGCGACTACTTCAAGCGCGAGGCCATCCAGTTCGGTTGGCAGTTCCTGACCGAGGTACTGGGGCTGCCCCCGGAACGACTGTGGGTGACAGTGCACGTCTCTGACGACGAGGCGGCCGCTATATGGGTCAACGAGATCGGTATCGATCCCGCGCGCCTGTCCCGACTGGATGCGGACAACTTCTGGCAGATGGGCGACACCGGGCCCTGCGGCCCCTGTACCGAGCTGTTTTACGACCACGGGCCGGAGGTGCCCGGCGGCCCGCCCGGCAGCGAGGGTGATCACCTGGATCGTTACATCGAGGTATGGAACCTGGTGTTCATGCAGTACAACCGCGATGCCAGCGGTGAGCTGCACCCCTTGCCCAAACCCTCGGTGGATACCGGCATGGGGCTGGAGCGGATCGCCGCGGTGATGCAGGGGGTACACAGCAATTACCAGATCGACCTGTTCCAGGCACTGATCAAATCCGCCGCGAAAATCCTCAACGTGAGCGACCTGGAGCACAGTTCACTCAAGGTGATCGCCGACCATATCCGCTCCTGTGCTTTCCTCATTGCCGACGGCGTGATGCCGGGCAACGAGGGCAGGGGCTATGTGCTGCGCCGCATCATTCGCCGGGCCATCCGCCATGGCAACAAGCTGGGCGCCAGCGCGCCCTTCTTTCACCGCCTGGTCGGCACCCTGGCCCAGCAAATGGGCGATGCCTACCCGGATCTGGTGCAGCGCCAGGCGCAGATTGAAAAAGCCCTGCTGGCCGAAGAGGAGCAGTTCGCCCGGACCCTCGATCATGGCATGCAGATCCTGGATGACGCGCTGGCGGGGCTGTCCGGCAGCGAAATCCCCGGGGAACTGGTGTTCAAGCTCTACGACACCTACGGCTTTCCCACTGACCTCACCAACGATATTGCCAGGGAGCGGGGCCTGAGCCTCGACATGGCGGGCTATGACGCGGCCATGGCCGCCCAGCGCGCCCGCTCCCAGGAGGGTGGCAGTTTCAAGGTGGATTACAGCTCGGTGCTCACGCTGGCTGGCACGACGGCCTTCACCGGCTACGAGGGCACTTCCGGGATGGGCGCGGTCACGGTCCTGCTGCGCGATGGCGCCCAGGTAGCCTCCCTGGGCGCGGGTGAAACCGGCGTGGTGGTGCTCGACAGCACCCCGTTCTATGCCGAGTCCGGCGGCCAGGCGGGGGATTGCGGTTACCTGAGCGCCGCGGGTGTGCGACTGGAAGTGACCGACACCACCAAAACTGCGGGCCATCACCTGCACCATGTGAACGTACTGGAAGGCGCCGTAAGTGTCGGCGATCGCCTGGAGGCCAGGGTCGATCCCGAGCTGCGCCAGCGCACCCGGCTCAATCACTCGGCCACCCATCTCCTGCACGCAGCCCTGCGCAGGGTGCTGGGAGACCATGTGGCCCAGAAAGGCTCGCTGGTGGATTCCGAGCGGCTGCGCTTTGATTTTTCCCACCCCCAGGCGGTGAGCGCGGCGCAACTCAAGGAAATCGAGAGCCTCGTGAATGCGCAGATCCGCGTCAATACGGAGGTGAGTACACGCCTCATGAGCATGGATGAGGCCATGGCGGCGGGCGCGATGGCCCTGTTCGGTGAAAAGTACGGCGACGAGGTGCGCGTGCTCGCGATGGGCGAGAATGATTTCTCGGTGGAACTGTGCGGCGGCACTCACGTCGGCCGCACGGGGGATATCGGGCTGCTGCGTATCCTGGCCGAATCCGGGGTTGCCGCAGGCGTGCGCCGGATCGAGGCTGTCACCGGCAGCCGCGCACTGGCGGCTATCGACCGCGCCGAGCAGCGCCTGGCGGCGGTCTGTGAGGTCGTCAAGGGCAGCAGTGATAATGTGGTAGACAAAGTCGCCGCCCTGCGCGCAGAGAACCGGGAGCTGGAAAAGGAAGTCGCGCGGCTGAAGCAGAAGCTGGCCACCTCCGCCGGGGGTGACCTGACTGCGGCTGCGGTGGAACTCGCCGGGGTGAAGCTGCTGGTCGCCAGTGTGGAGGGCGCCGATGCGAAGTCCCTGCGCGACACCCTCGACCAGTGCAAGAACAAGCTCGGCAGCGCCGTGATCCTGCTGGCGGCGATCACCGATGACAAAGTGGCCCTGGTGGCGGGCGTAACCAGTGACCTCACGGACCGGGTAAAGGCCGGTGAGCTGGTGCGTGTGGTCGCCGAACGCCTGGGTGGCAAGGGCGGCGGTCGCCCGGACATGGCTCAGGGGGGCGGTACGGATGTGGCGGCACTGCCCGCGGTGCTCAAAGGCGTGCCGGACTGGGTGGCAGCGGCACTGCACGAGGCTCCATGAGCCTGCTTGTGCAAAAATTTGGCGGCACCTCGGTGGGCTCGGTGGAGCGCATCAGGCAGGTGGCTGATAAGGTCGCCCGGTTTCGCGCCGAGGGGCATGACCTGGTCGTGGTGGTTTCCGCCATGAGCGGTGAAACCAACCGGCTGATCGCCCTGGCGCACGAGATACAGGAGCGCCCGGTGCCCCGGGAGATGGACGCGCTGATCTCCACCGGGGAGCAGGTGACCACGGCGCTGCTGAGCATGGCGCTGAATGATCGTGGGGTGAAAGCCAAATCCTACAACGGCAGCCAGGTGCGCATTCTCACTGACGACGCTCACACCAAGGCGCGGATCAGGGAAATCGACGACAAGCGCCTGCGCGCCGGCCTGGAACAGGGTTATGTCATAGTCGTGGCCGGGTTCCAGGGCGTGGACGAGCACGGAAATATCACCACGCTCGGGCGCGGCGGTTCCGACACCACTGCGGTGGCGCTGGCTGCTGCGCTGAAGGCGGATGAATGCCAGATTTATACCGATGTCGACGGCGTTTACACTACCGACCCGCGGGTGGTCGAGGATGCCCGCCGGCTGGACCGGATCACCTTTGAGGAGATGCTGGAGATGGCCAGCATGGGCTCCAAGGTTTTGCAGATCCGCGCGGTGGAGTTCGCCGGCAAGTACCAGGTGCCCCTGCGGGTGCTGCACAGCTTTGAGGAAGGCCCCGGCACGTTGATAACACTGGAGGACGTGAACCAGATGGAAACCCCCACAATTGCCGGTATCGCTTTCAACCGCGACGAAGCCAAGCTTACTGTCCTGGGAGTGCCCGATATGCCGGGTGTGGCCTACAAGATCCTGGGCCCCATCGGCGATGCCAACATCGAGGTGGATGTAATCGTGCAAAACTCGGGGGATGACGGCCACACCGATTTCAGCTTCACCGTGGGCCGCACCGACCTGCCCCGCGCCGAGGAATTACTGCGCAAAGTGTGTAGCGAGATCGACGCCCGGGAAGTGCGCAGCGACCGCAAAATAGCCAAGGTATCGGTGGTGGGTGTGGGCATGCGCTCCCATGCCGGTGTGGCCAGCCAGATGTTCGCCGCGCTGGCGGATGTCGGCATCAACATCCAGATGATCACCACGTCTGAAATCAAGATTTCAGTGATCATCGAGGAGAAATTCCTGGAACTGGCGGTGCGTGCCCTGCACTCATCCTTCGGGCTGGACAGGGAACCAACGGAGGAAGGTGTTGCCTGACACATATATGCCGTGAGTACTGGATGTGAAGGCAGGCTGCCCTTTGCCGAATTGCGTTTTCGGCGATCTCAACTAAACATTAGAATGGTGCGGTTCCCAGTGGAATTGTCCAGCGGTGATATTCGATCCCTGGCACTGTGGTGTGCTAGTAGGGATATATTGCAAGCACAGGGAGGGAGATAGGAAATAATGCTGATTTTGACACGCAGGGTTGGCGAGTCGCTGAAGGTAGGTGACGAGATCACTGTGACGGTATTGGGTGTAAAGGGTAACCAGGTCCGTATTGGTGTCAACGCACCAAGGGATGTGGCGGTTCACCGCGAGGAAATCTACAACCGTATCCAGGACGACGACAAGGACGCCCCCCCCAAGCAGGAATGATCTCCCCCGGCTTCTTTGCACCGCTTTGATTTTGTTCCGATTGTGGTATTATGCCGCGCCTCGGGCAAGGGGTATGGAGCAGGGTAACGCGCAGACCCGGTAGGACCACAGTTCCAACTGAAAAACCTCGAGAAACGTTCAATCCGGAGAGCTGGCCGAGTGGCTGAAGGCGCACCCCTGCTAAGGGTGTATAGGCTAATACCCTATCGAGGGTTCGAATCCCTCGCTCTCCGCCACCTCCCTGTTTTAACCCTTCTCAATCCATCCCAAGCAATCGCATAATATCCTGAAAAAACAGGTATTTATCGCATTTTTCTCCAAAATACGTGTCTCATAGTTCCGCA
>JBFZEF010000406.1:0-3831 GCA_041307045.1 Halioglobus sp. | reverse complement strand
GGGCATCGGCCGCCAGCGCCTCTTCTGCCAGCGCGCGGGTGACCTGCTGGTGCATGCTGGTGCAGGGATCGCCGCGCAGGGCTGCCTGCAGCGCGTCGACCACCCGCGAGCGCATCTCGGCTGCCGCCTTGCGCGTAAAGGTGATGGCGAGCACCTGCTCGGGGCGCGCGACCCGCGACAGCAGGCGCAGGTAGCGCTGGATCAGCAATTCGGTTTTGCCGGAACCGGCGGGCGCGCTGACGCAGAAGCTGGCGGCAGGGTCGATCGCGCGGGCGCGTTGCGCAGCGTCGACAGTGGTCACTGCACCTCTTCCTCTTCGTCAACCTGGCTGCCGATCCGGCACAGAGGCTGCAATCCACACCAGTTGCAGCTTGACCTGGTAAGCGGGTCGACCCCAGCCCGCCCCGCGATAAACTCCGCGGCAAGGCGTTCCAGATTGCTGCGCCAGTACTCGTTCAGCGCTTCCCAATCGGCGTCATCGATGTACTCACGGGCCGCCTTGCCCAGCTCGGTTGAGATGCCCGGTGCGGCTGCGATGCGACCAAGACCAACAAACCTGGCATCCCGCGGCCGCACCTGGGCGAATGCCAGCGCCGCCGCCGCACCAGGGGCGGCAATGGCATACAACAGCAACTGGGGTTTTGCCGGCCGCTCTCCCAGCCAGTCCTTTACCTTCCCGACCGCGGATTTGTAGTCGATTATCACCAGGGAGCCGTCGGGTAACTGGTCAATCCGGTCCACCCGCAGGCGCAGCGGCAGGCCGCCCAGGTCGAGGAAAATATCCTGTTCCCGCTGCCGCACCAGGAATTCACCCCGCTGCCGCTCCAGCGCCAGCCATTCCCGCAGAAGACTAGCCATCCGCTGCGCTTCCAGTCGCCAGTAGGCGGGCCCCAGCAGGCGCCGGCGGCGGGCGGGAAACGCCGCGATTGCGTGTTGCGCCGCCGCCTCCACCACGACTGCCTCCTCTGCGGCCCCCAATGCCAGTAGCGACCGCTGGTCGATCAGCCGCGCCCAAAGGGCGTTCAGCGCCTCATGCAGCAGCGCGCCGCGGTCTGCGGCGGACAGGGCAAGACTGGCGGCGGGCAGGGGCTCAACCCCGAGGCGCCGTTTCGCGAAGGCCCGGAACGGACACTGGGACTGGTCCTCCAGCAGCGCGCTGCCGCCGCTGATCGAGCTTAGTTCAGCCTGCTCCAGTGCTGGCGCCAGCTGGTCGTCGAGGGTCTCCAGAACCCGGCCTGCGCGCTGCCGGGCCCACGCCGGATCGATCGCCGCGACGGCCTCCGTCTGCGCCGGCGTGAAGTCCTCCAGCAGGGCGCTCGGCAGCTGGGGCACATCGTCCAGCAGTCGGCAGTAACTGGCGTGCAGTACACCCGTGGAGCGGGTGAACTGGTCCATCAACGCGACGGCGAAGTTCCATTCCCGCTGCGCGCTGGCATGGGGCATATTCAGTCGCCGCTGCAGCAGCTGCGGGATAAACGGGTTGGGCCTGGCGGCAGCGGGCCAGCGATCCGCCTGCATGCCGCACAGCCAGAGCTGGTCGAAGCCGAGACCGGCCGCCTCCAGCGGCCCCAGCACCTGCACATTGCAGTCGGCGGTGGCGGGCTGCGACATCTTGGACCTGCAGCTGCTGCGCAGCAGCAGGAGCGCAGCGCCGAAATCCAGGGGCTGGCACACAGCATCGTAGGCTCGATATTCGTCGAGCGTGCGATACCACAGTTCCAGCTGCTGGTATTCCAGCGAGTCCAGCGGTCCACTCCCCGGCCAGCCCCACACGGACAGTATCTGGCAGAACCGCTCCGCCCAGCGGGAGGGCAGCGCCGGCCTGCGCAGCTCGCGCATACCGGCCAGCGCCAGCAGGTATTTGCCCAGCAGCAAGCCCCTGCTCTGCCCCAGCGTAACTTCGCTGGCGGCATGGCGCAGCTCGGCGATCTCCACCTCCTCGCGGCCGGCCTCATAGAGGCGGTTGATGAAGCAATTCGCCAGCGCCGTACCCGCATCGGGCAGGTGCAGGAAGCGCGAGTGCAGCAGGGCCTCGAGATCCCCGATTGCAGCGCGCGGTCCCGCAGCCAGCGCCAGTGCGGCGAGGGCATCGCGCACCAGCGGCGCCCGATCGAGGGCAATGCCGGTGGAAAAATTGACCGGCAGGCTGGTGTAACTTCCTCCCAGGCAACCGAATTCCCGGCGCAGCAGGAATTCCAGCGCTGCCCGTTCAGTGGCCATGTCGCCAAGTACGATGCCGATGGATGCGGCCGGCTGCTGTCGGCTGGTCGCCGCCGCCCACCGGGCCACCGCCTGCAGCTCCGCGCGCTTGTCAGTAAAGCCATAGAGCCGCCGCCGGGCGGGCGCCCCCTCAGGGGCGATCTCCTGCACCACCCTGGCCAAGGCGTCGACCGCGGCCCGGTACAGCGGCGCAATATCATCAAACTCCAGCAGCGCCACCCGGGAGGGCGCCAGTTGGCCGGCGCAGCGGGCGAGCTGGGCAATACAATCCAGCGCGGTTGCCTGACCCGCAACCTTGAGCCGCCGCTCGAACAGGTCCAGCCAGCGCAGGAAGCTGCCACAGTCGACCTCCAGGTTGAATTGCTGGCGTATGGCGGGGGCGCGGATGTCTACCTGCCAGCGCAGGAGAGCATTGCGCGCATCGCTGGCCACTTCGGCGGCGGCGGCCGGGCGCAGCAGGTGGTACTGCCCGCTCTCGCGCTCGTCCTGGGCAATCACCTGCTGCCACAACTGCATGGCCTGTGATTCATTGATTTGTATGAGGGCGGGCAGGAGGCCGGCGCTGACCGCCTGCTGCCACTGTCGCTCCAGCCAGCTCTCCAGCGGAAGTACCGGGATGGGTTCCCACACCCTGGCCCCGGCGGCGACGCAACGGGCGTCCCATTCGGACTTGATACGCCGGGCCAGGCGCTGGTTGGGGGTGAGCAGGACGAAACCGTCCTTGATCAGCGGCTCCAGCGGCCCGATATCGTAAAGGCTGCGGGTCAATGCCGGCTCCCGGGCAGGGGGGATGGTGCACGGGGAGCTCTGCCTACCCTTCGGGCTCGCGGTGCTATAGAATTCGGCCCCCGGCGCCGGGCCCAGGCCCAGGTCCCGGTGCCAGGCGCAATCCGGTGCAAGGGGAACGTGACAGTCTGTATCAGGTAATCACCGATGAGTAACATCCAGGTCCACAACATCAATGTCGACTCGCAGCAGGTTCTGGTGACGCCGGAACAGCTGAAGCGCGCCCTGCCCATGTCGACCCAGGTCCACGATATGGTGGCGGACAGCCGCAAGGTAATCCAGGATATCCTCGATCGCAAGGATCACCGCCTGTTCGTGGTAGTGGGCCCCTGCTCGATCCACGACCCGGTGGCGGCCATGGATTACGCCCGGCGCCTGAAAGGGCTCGCGGCGGAACTGGCCGATACGCTGTATATCGTTATGCGGGTCTATTTCGAGAAGCCCCGCACCACAGTGGGCTGGAAGGGCCTGATCAACGATCCCCACATGGACGACTCCTTCAAGATCGAAGAGGGCCTCCACATCGGCCGGCAGTTACTGCTGGACATCCTGGAACTGGGGCTGCCCACCTCAACCGAGGCGCTGGACCCGATCTCGCCCCAGTACCTGCAGGATCTGATCAGCTGGAGCGCCATCGGCGCCAGGACCACTGAATCCCAAACCCACCGGGAAATGGCCAGCGGCCTGTCCTCGCCGGTGGGTTTCAAGAATGGTACCGATGGCGGCCTCACGGTGGCCACCAATGCCCTCAACTCCGTGGCTAAACCGCACCGCTTCCTGGGCATCAACAGCGCGGGCCAGGTCTCGGTATTCACCACCCGGGGC
>JBFZEF010000405.1:0-2861 GCA_041307045.1 Halioglobus sp. | reverse complement strand
GTCTACCGCAGCGCCGCCGTCGGTCCCGGTGACCAAGCCGATTACCTCAACGCCGTGCTGCAGCTGGATACCCGCTTGCGGCCCGCCGAATTGCTCGCGGCATTGCAGGCAATTGAGCAGGCCCAGGGCAGGGTTCGCACGATTCGCTGGGGTGCGCGCACCCTGGACCTGGATATCCTCCTTTACGGCGACCGGCAGATCGCAACAGCTTCTCTGACCATTCCGCACCCGGAACTGCATCGGCGCAATTTCGTGCTCTACCCGTTGGCGGAAATCACCGGGCCACATTTGGTGCTGCCGGACGGGACAGAACTTGCTACATTGATCGCCCTATGCCCGCAGGGGGACCTGGCCAGAACCAGGCTGCGGCTAACACCACCTGCCAGTGCCTCCCCGGACATGGCATGACGCAGGGTAGGCACTGCCGATGCCAGATACCACGACCATCGAGTTCGACCTGAGGGGGCGTAAGCCCCCCGCCTATATTGCGGTCGAGGGCCCGATCGGGGTGGGCAAGACCACCCTGGCCATGCGCCTGGCCGCCACTTTCGACTACCAGACCCTGCTGGAGAACGCGCATGAGAACCCGTTCCTGGAGCGGTTTTACCGCAACCGCAAGCAGGCGGCCCTGGCCACCCAGCTGTTCTTCCTGTTCCAGCGCTCCCAGAAAATCCAGGACCTGCGCCAGGGCGACATCTTCCAGCAGCAGCGGGTGGCGGATTTCCTGATCGAGAAAGATCCCCTGTTTGCCCGGATCAACCTCGACCGGGACGAGTTCCAGCTCTACCAGAAGGTCTACCAGCAACTTACGATAGACGCTCCGAAACCCGACCTGGTCATCTACCTGCAGGCCTCGCCCGAAGTCCTGCTGGGGCGTATCGAAAACCGCGGAATCGCCGCCGAAAAGGCCATAAACAGGGACTACCTGGAACGCCTGAACGAAGTGTACAGTGAGTTCTTTCTATATTACGATGACGCGCCCTTGTTGATCGTCAATGCCAGCGAACTCGACCTGGTCACCAGGCAGTCCGACTATATGCACCTGGTGGACTACCTGCTGGAGATCCGCAGCGGCCGTCACTATTTCAACCCCACTTTTTTCGGATAGCTGCAGCGATGGCCAAGGTAACGATCAGCACCCTGGGCAAAATGAAGGCAGCGGGGGAAAAGTTTGTTTGCGTCACTGCCTACGACGCCACCTTTGCCCGCATTGTCAGCGAGGCCGGCGCCGAGACCATGCTGGTGGGGGACTCGCTGGGCATGGTGTTGCAGGGCCATAACAGCACGATCCCAGTCACGATGGACCACATGAGCTACCACACCGAGTGCGTTTGCCGGGCGGCAAACGGCGCTCTGGTTATCGCCGACATGCCATTCATGAGCTACACAAATCCCGACCAGGCGATGGCGAACGCCACCCGCCTGATGCAGGCCGGCGCCCAGATGGTGAAGATGGAAGGCGGCACCTGGCTCAGCGGCACGATCAGCAAATTGGTTGAACGCGGCATCCCGGTCTGCGCCCATCTGGGCCTTACGCCACAGTCGGTAAACACGTTCGGCGGCTACAAGGTGCAGGGCCGCACGCCCAAGGAGGCAAAATCGATCCTCGCCGACGCGGTGGAGATCAAGGATGCAGGCGCCAGCCTGCTGGTGCTGGAATGCATACCGGCCACTCTCGCCAGTGATATCAGCCGCAAGCTGGATATCCCGGTAATAGGCATCGGCGCCGGGCCGGGCACCGACGCCCAGGTTCTGGTGCTGCACGACCTGCTGGGACTCACCGAGAAAACCGCCCGCTTCGTCCACAATTTCATGGCGGGCCAGAGCACGATCCAGGGCGCCGTGAAGGCGTTTGTAACTGCGGTGAAGGCCGGGGAATACCCCACCCTGGAACACTCCTACCAGTAAGCCCGGCACCCGGTCCGCCAGACCTTCCCACCACACAGGGCCTTGATTTTAATGGGTTTCGTCATGTGCAAGCGCTCACTTACTTATCAACAAACCGAGGCTGTTTAGCCTCCCGCCAGCACCTTTCCAGGGGTTCCAGGAGCGCGTGAATTTTTCGCAGAATCCCGTTGCCGGGCTCCCGGGCTTGGTTCATACTTCCGCTCCCCGAGGCGCGAGCTAGCGGCCGGGGCGGCAGGCCCGTGAATTCTATTTGTTTAGCATCACCGTTCCAGGCACAAGGGATGAGGTCGATATGCGAACTTACAGCAACAACGCGCAGTTACAGGCAGCCCTGCAGCACTTTCGCCGCAATGGTCAGAGTATTGCCTTTGTTCCTACCATGGGTAATTTACATGAGGGCCATCTCAAGCTGGTGCGCAAGGCCCGCTCCCTGTGCGATGTCGTTGTCGTAAGTATTTTCGTCAACCCCCTGCAGTTCGGCCCCAACGAGGACCTCGACGCCTATCCCCGCACCATGGCGGCAGACAAGGAGAAGCTGTTCAGCGAGGGGGTGCAGGTGCTGTACGCCCCCGATGTTGCGGAGATTTACCCGCAGGGCATGGCCATCCAGACCCAGGTCCGGGTGCCGGACCTGTCCGATACCCTGTGCGGCAGCAGTCGCCCGGGGCACTTCGATGGTGTCACCACGGTCGTGGCCAAGCTGTTCAACATCGTGCAACCCGATGTAGCGGTCTTTGGCGAGAAGGATTTCCAGCAGCTTTCTATTGTGCGCAAGATGGTCAGGGACCTGTGCATGCCGGTGCGTATCGTCGGGGTGGCAACCTGCCGGGATGAAGACGGCCTGGCCAAGAGTTCACGCAACGGTTTCCTGTCACCTGAGCAGCGCCATATCGCGCCGGTGATTCACCAGACCCTCAACAGCTGCCGCGAAGCCATCGCCTGCGGTTTCGACA
>JBFZEF010000404.1:0-40044 GCA_041307045.1 Halioglobus sp. | reverse complement strand
ACCTGGGCGACCTGGCCCAGGGTGACCTCGGCCCGTCCTTCAAGTACCCGGGGCGCAGTGTCAACGAGCTGATCGCCGCGGGCTTCCCGGTGACAGCGGAGCTGGGCCTGTATGCCCTGCTGGTGGCTCTGGGCATCGGCGGACTGGCGGGAATCATCGCCGCTCTCAGGCCCAATACGGCGCAGGATTACATCCCCATGTCCGCCGCCATGATCGGGATCTGCATGCCGTCCTTCCTGCTGGGGCCGCTGCTGGTGCTGGTATTCGGTATCCACCTGGACTGGCTGCCGGTATCGGGCTGGGGCGATATTCCGGGTGACAAGATCCTGCCAGCGGTCACGCTGGGAGCCGGCTATGCCGCCTATATCGCGCGCCTGGGCCGGGCGGGCATGCTCGAGGTGCTGTCACAGGACTACATCCGCACGGCCCGGGCCAAGGGCCTGCCCCAGTGGCAGGTCGTGCTCAAGCACAGCCTGCGCGGCGGCATGATCCCGGTGGTGGCATTCCTCGGCCCCGCGTTCGCCGGCCTGCTGGCGGGCTCCTTCGTGGTCGAGACCATTTTCCAGATCCCGGGGTTGGGCCGCTTCTACGTGCAGGCGGCGTTCAACCGCGACTACACCATGATCCTTGGCACCACCGTGTTCCTGTCGGTGCTGATCGTATTCTTCAACCTGCTCTCAGACATTCTCGCCGCCTGGATGAACCCCAGGTTGCGGGCCCAGTTCGGGGGGCAGTAGATGAACACCGAAGCCATCGTTGATATCGCCCGGGCTGAACAGGGCACCTCCCTGTGGCAGGATGCCTGGCTGCGGCTGCGCAAGAACCACCTGGCCGTACTCGGCCTGGCGATCCTGGTGGTGTTCATTGTGATCGCCCTGCTCACCCCCTGGATTGCGCCCTACAGCTACCAGCAGCAGAACCTTGAGCTTGGGGCGAGCGGCCCCTCCGCTGCGCACTGGCTGGGCACTGACATTTTTGGCCGCGACCTGATGACCCAGATCATGTACGGCGGGCGTGTCTCCCTGGCCGTGGGTTTCATCGCCACCGCCGTGGCCCTGCTGATTGGCGTGACCTGGGGCGCTGTGGCGGGCTATGTCGGCGGCCGCACCGATGCGGTGATGATGCGCATGGTGGATATTCTCTACGCCCTGCCCTTCATGATTTTCATCGTGTTGCTCACCGTGGTGTTCGGGCGCAGCATGCTATTGCTGTTCCTGGCCATCGGCGCGGTGGAGTGGCTGACCATGGCGCGCATCATGCGCGGCCAGGTGCAGTCCCTGCGCCAGATGGAATTTGTCGAGGCCGCCGTTTCCCTGGGCTTGTCCCCAACCGCGCTGATCTTCCGCCACCTCGTGCCCAATGCCCTCGGGCCGATTATCGTATACACCACGCTGACCATCCCCAATGTGATGCTGCTGGAAGCCTTCCTGAGTTTCCTCGGCCTGGGTATCCAGCCGCCGCAGACCTCCTGGGGCCTGCTGATTTCCTACGGCGCCGAGACCATGGAAGAGTATCCGTGGCTGTTGATCTTCCCCGGGGTGGCACTGACCCTGGCCCTGTTCTCCCTCAACTTCCTCGGTGACGGCTTGCGCGATGCCCTCGACGTGCGCGGCGCAAAGGACTGACCATGGCGCTGCTGGAAGTACACAATCTCGGGATCAGCTTCGTCACTCGCAACGGCACCAACAAGGCGGTTGATGACATCAGCTTCACGGTGGAGTTGGGCAAGATCACAGCCATCATCGGCGAGTCCGGTTCGGGCAAGTCGGTCGCCTGCTACAGCCTGCTGGGACTGGTGCCCATGCCCCCAGGCCGCATCGATGGCGGGCGCGCCCTGTTCGATGGCCGCGACCTGTTGCAGCTGGGAGAGTCCGAGCTGCGCAAGATCCGCGGGCGCGATATCGCCATGATTTTCCAGGACCCGATGACCTGCCTGAACCCCTATATGACCATCGGCAAACAGCTGATGGAACCCCTGCTGTACCACCACAGGGTGAGCGGCCAGCAGGCCCGCAGCCGGGCGCTGGAACTGCTGGCGGAAGTGGGTATACGCGACCCTGAATCCACCTTCTACAACTACCCACACCAGTTCTCCGGCGGCATGCGACAGCGGGTGATGATCGCCATGGCGCTCATCAATGAACCGAAACTCCTGATAGCGGATGAACCGACCACCGCCCTGGATGTCACCATCCAGGCGCAGATCCTGAAACTCATCGCCGAACTGCAACGCAAGCGCGATATCGGCGTGATTTTCATCAGCCACGACCTGGCGGTGGTGGCCGACATCGCCGACACGATCGTGGTGATGAAGCAGGGCGAGATTGTTGAAACCGGCAACCGCGAGGGTATTTTCCGCCATGCGCAGCACCCCTACACCCGGAAGCTGCTGGCGGCGATTCCCACCGATTCCAAACA
The DNA here is from genome assembly GCA_041307045.1 of Halioglobus sp. Taxonomy (GTDB): domain Bacteria; phylum Pseudomonadota; class Gammaproteobacteria; order Pseudomonadales; family Halieaceae; genus JARRPM01. The sequence continues at coordinate 37,626 of JBFZEF010000404.1, read as the reverse complement.
GGCGCGGCCGGGTACGCCGCAGCCCCTGATACAGGTGCGCAACCTGTGCACCTGGTTCGGCCAGGGTCGGCACCGGGAGCCGGTCAAGGCGGTCGATAACGTCAGCTTCGACATCAATCGCGGCGAGGTGCTGGGGCTGGTGGGCGAGTCGGGCAGCGGCAAGTCAACCATCGGCCGCTCCATCCTGCGCCTGGTGCCGGTGACATCGGGCCAGGTCAACTTTGACGGGACCGACCTGACCGCGCTGCAGGGCGCTGAGCTCAAGGCCATGCGCCGGCGCATGCAGATGATCTTCCAGGACCCTTTTGCGTCCCTGAACCCGCGCATGACCGTTTACGATACCCTGGCGGAACCCCTGCTGCTGCATGGCATCGAGAGCCGCAAGACGGTTGCCCGGGGTATACTGAAACTGATGGATGACGTGGGCCTCGCCCGGGCCTTCGTACGCAAGTATCCACATGAATTCTCCGGCGGCCAGCGCCAGCGCATTGCTATCGGCCGCGCCCTGGCGACCCGGCCGGAGTTTCTGGTCGCGGATGAGCCGGTGTCGGCGCTGGATGTCACGATCCAGGCGCAGATTCTCGACCTGATGCAGCAGCTGGGCCGGGAGTACAACCTGACCATGCTGTTCGTGTCCCACGACCTGGCGGTCGTACGCCACCTGGCTGACCGCATCCTGGTGCTGTACAAGGGCAAACTGATCGAACACGGCACCGGCGATGAACTGTTCGAGCGGCCGCAGCAGGAGTACACGCGACAACTGCTGCAGTCCATCCCGGGGCGTTCCCTGCTGACTTGACCTACGGAGTTGAAAGTTGAAATCCAGATACCCAGCTGCTGTATTACTGCTCGTACTGTCCTCGCTGGCCCAGGCCCAGGACCGATTTCCCAAGCTGATCCTCGGATGGCTGGAGACCGCCCATATCCTCGGTTCAGACATGCGCATCAAGGTCAAGCTGGACCCGGGCGCCAAGACCTCCTCGATGCAGGCGACCAATATCGAGCGCTTCGAGCGCGACGGTGAACCCTGGGTGCGATTCGATTTTCACGACGAGGATGTGGATACCGAGAAGAAACATGCGCTGCGCCTGGAAGGGCCGCTGGTGCGCGATGCGGTGGTCAAGCGCCACGGCGCACCCAGCGTGACGCGGCCCGTGGTGACCCAGGTGATCTGCCTGCACAACCAGCTCTTCAGGACCGAGTTCACCCTCGCCGACCGGGGCAACTTCAACTACACCATGCTGCTGGGCCGTTCATTCCTGTCCAGGGTTGCCATCGTGGACTCCTCGGCCACTTTTCTCAGCAGGCCCAACTGCAAGGGTGACAACACCGTGGTGGAAATCGACGGTTAGCCCGCAGCAACAACGCCGCACAACCAGGACGCAGCTACGCATGCACTATGCATTTGACCCCGAATTGCAGCCGATACTGGAGTTCCTCCCTGCCCTGGGGATTGAAGACCCGGTGGCGGCCCGAACCGGCTTTACCGCCCTGGTCGCCCAGCTCAATGCGCAGCTGGATGAAAGTGGCGTCATCATCACCAACCGGTCAATTGCGGGGCCCGATGGCGCTCCGGCAATCACCCTGCGTATCTATTCGCCCATGGACCTGGGCGCACCGGTGGCGGGCCTGCTCTACCTTCATGGCGGAGGCTTTGTCATCGGCAACCTCGACAGTGAACACGGCTCCTGCGTGGCACTGTGCCGCAACCTTGGCATTGTGGTGGTTTCGGTTGATTACAGGCTGGCGCCGGAAACCCCCTATCCCGGCGGCCTCGAGGACTGTTACGCCACCCTGCTGTGGATATACGGCAATAGCGCCGAGCTGCAACTCGACCCGGCGCGACTGGGCGTGTTCGGCCAGAGCGCCGGCGGTGGCCTCGCTGCCGCCACTGCCCTGCTGGCGCGGGAGCGCAATGGGCCGAAGCTGTGTTTCCAGTACCTGGGCATGCCGGAACTGGACGACCGCCTGGACACCCACAGCATGCGCCAGTACACCGATACCCCCATGTGGAATCGGCCCAACGCGGAACTGAGCTGGAATTACTACCTGGGCGACGGCTTGCAGCGCGGCGCCGATAACGTGCCCTGTTTCGCCGCCCCGGCTCGGGCAGAGGACCTGGCGGGACTGCCGCCGGCCTATATCAGCACCATGGAGTTCGACCCCCTGCGGGATGAGGGAGTGCTGTATGCGCTCAAGCTGATGCGGGCGGGTGTGGCCACCGAGTTGCACTGCTTTCCCGGCACTTTCCACGGTTCCAGCCTGGTTGCCTCGGCCGAGGTGAGTCGGCGCGAGGCCGCTGAAATGTTCACTGTCCTGCGTCGCGGCCTGGGGATTGCCGCAGCGAATCTTAATCCGGAGGGAAAATGAGTATGGAAAGGCTGTACGACCCGCCGCTGATGCCCCACCTGCTGGTGGAGGGGCTCAACCGCTTCAACGACGAACCCTGCCTGTTCCTGGGGGACAAGGTGGCCAGCTACCGCGAGGTGCGCGAGAGCACCAGCCAGATGGTGCAGGCACTGCGCGCGCGCGGCCTCGGCAAGGGCAGCCGCGTTGCGGTGATTTCCGCCAATCGGCCGGAGGTGCTCTCGAATATAGCCGCCATGCAGCTGGCGGGCTGTGTCGGCACTCCCCTGCATCCGCTGGGCTCGCTGGACGATCACGCCTACGTACTGAAGGCAGCGGGCATCGACGTCCTGGTGTACGACGCCAGCGTGTTCGACGAACACGCGGCGCAGCTGAAGGCGCGGGTCCCCGGGCTGCAACACCTGCTGGGGTTCGGCCCCACCAAAACCGGCGAGGACTACCTCGCCCTGGCCGCCGGCTTCACGCCGCAGCCCCTGGTGGCACCGGATGTGCTGCCGGACGATGTGTCCTCGGTGAATTTCACCGGCGGCACCACCGGCAAGCCCAAGGGCGTTATGAGCACCCACCGGGTCACCGCCTACATGACCCAGATCCAGATGGCGGAATGGGAGTTCCCGAAGGAGGTGCGCATGTTGATGGCCACCCCCCTGTCCCATGCGGCGGCGGCGTTCTTTATTCCTGTGCTGCAAAAGGGCGGCGCCTTCTACGTGATGCAGGGCTTCAGCCCGGACGAGTTTTTCAACATGGTGGAGAAACACCGCATCACCTGCACCATGCTGGTCCCGGTGATGCTCTACTACCTGCTGGATTCACCGCGCGCGGCCAGCGCGGACATGTCCAGCATGGAGACTATTTTCTACGGCGCCTCCGCCATGAACCCCGCCCGCCTGCGCCAGGGTATCGAGCGCTGGGGCCAGGTTTTCTACCAGTTCTTCGGCCAGTCCGAGGCGCCCATGGTGGTGGCCAATATGCGCCGGGACGAGCACGACCTCAGCAAGCCCGCGCGCCTCGCCTCCTGCGGCCGGCCCACGCCCTGGGTGCACCTGGCCCTGCTCGATGCGGCCGGCAACCCGGTACCACCGGGAGAACCCGGCGAGATCTGTGTGCGCGGCCCGCTGGTGATGAAAGGCTACAAGGATATGCCGGAGCAGACGGCCGAGGTCTTCGCCGGTGGCTGGTTGCACACCGGCGACGTGGGCAAACTGGACGAGGAGGGCTTTCTCTACATCGTCGATCGCACCAAGGACATGATCGTCACCGGTGGTTTCAATGTCTTCCCGCGCGAGGTGGAGGATGTGCTGGCCGGCCATGAGGCGGTCGGGCAGGTAGCCGTGGTGGGCGTGCCGGATGAGCAGTGGGGCGAGGCGGTCAAGGCGGTGATCGTACTGCGCCCGGGAATCGAGCAGACTGCGGAGCTGGTGGAGGCCCTGCAGGCGCGGGTGAAACAGGCCAAGGGCTCGGTGCAGACGCCCAAGTCCATCGACTTCGTCGACGCCATTCCCCTGACCCCGGTGGGCAAGCCCGACAAGAAAGCCCTGCGGGCGCGCTATTGGCAGGACCGGGATCGCAGCGTGGGCTGACGGTCGGAATAACAGGAGAATAATACATGACCAGGAACACGCTGCTGGGAGCACTGCTGTGCGCATTTATCGGCCTCAGCGCAGCTGCCGCGCAGGCAAAAACCGAAAAACCGAACATCCTGGTGATCTGGGGGGATGATATCGGCTGGTCCAACCTCAGCGCCTACCACCGGGGCATGCTGGGGGGCTCCACCCCCAACATCGACCGTATCGCGCAGGAAGGCGCGCTGTTCACCGATTACTATGGCGAGCAGAGCTGCACCGCCGGGCGCTCCGCCTTCATCACCGGCCAGCACCCGCTGCGCACGGGGCTGCTGAAAGTCGGGCTACCGGGCGCCGCAATCGGCCTGCAGCCCCAGGATCCCACCATCGCCGAACTGCTCAAGCCGCTGGGCTATACCAGCGGCCAGTTCGGCAAGAACCACCTGGGGGACAAGGACGAGTTCCTGCCCTCCAATCACGGCTTCGACGAATTTTTCGGCAACCTGTATCACCTCAATGCGGAGGAGGAACCCGAGACCTACTTCTATCCGAAGGACCCCGAGTTCCGCAAGCGCTTCGCGCCGCGCGGCGTGATCCGCTCCTTCGCCGACGGCAAGATCGAGGACACCGGCCCGCTGACCCGCAAGCGCATGGAAGTGATAGACCAGGAATTTACCGACGCGGCGCTGAAGTTTATGAACCGGGCGCACCAGGCGGACAAACCCTTCTTCATCTGGTTCAACGCCACCCGTATGCACGTGTGGACCAGGCTGGCGCCCCAGTGGGAGGGCAAGTCCGGTCACGGCCTCTACGCCGACGGCCTGATGGAACACGATCACCACGTCGGCCTGTTGCTGGATGAACTCGACAAGCTGGGCATCGCCGACAACACCATCGTCATCTACAGCACCGACAACGGCTCCCAGACCAACACCTACCCCGATGGCGGCTCCGAGCCGTTCCGCGGTGAAAAAGGCTCGACCTGGGAGGGCGGTTTCCGCGTACCCGCCCTGGTCCGCTGGCCCGGCACGGTCAAGCCCGGCACCGTGATCAACGATATCTTCTCCCACCAGGACTGGCTGCCCACCCTGCTGAGCGCCGCGGGCGTCCCCGACATCGGCAGCAAGCTGAAGGCCGGCCACCGCGCCGGCGACAAAACCTTCAAGGTCCACATCGACGGCTTCGACCAGACCGCGCTGCTCGGCGGCAAGGGGCCCGGCGCTCGCCACAACATCTTCTATTTCGACGACAACGCCAACTTCAACGCCATGCGCTGGCGCGACTGGAAGATCCATTTTGCCTTCCAGATGGAGGGCTGGGCCGGACCCAGGGAGCCACTCAATTTCCCCCGCATCATCAACCTGCGCAGCGATCCCTACGAGACTTCCATCGATTCCGGGTTGTACTCTCGATTCTTCGCCGACCAGTTGTGGCTGTTCGTGCCCACCCAGCAGGAAGTGGGCAAGTGGCTGATGACCTTCCGGGAATTCCCGCCTCGACAGGCGACCGCAAGCTTCGGCATCGACAGGATGATGCAACAGATGCAGCAAATGCTGCAGATGGGCGCGGCGCCCGCCGCCAGACCGCCGGGGCAATAGGCGTGCTGCGGGATTCGCCTGAGCTGTACAAGGGCCTGACCTACCCCTGGGGCCGGGAAATCAACCCCGCGCCAGGGCAAGCGGAACAGATTGCCGAGGGCGTGTACTGGGTCCGCTTTGCCATGCCCATGTCGCTGGACCACATCAACCTGTGGTTGCTGGAGGATGGTGATGGCTGGACCGTGGTGGACACCTGCCTGAACCTGAACAGCGCCCGGGCGACCTGGGAGCAGCTGTTCGGCTCGGTGATGCAGGGCAGGCCCATCACCCGGGTGATCTGTACCCACTTGCATCCCGACCACGTGGGGCTGGCGGGCTGGCTGACGGAACGCTTCGGCGCCGAGCTGTGGATGTCCCGCGAAGAGTTCCTGATGTGCCGGGCGATGGTGGGGGACACCGGCAGGGAAGCGCCGGCGGTGGCCCTGCGCTTCTACCAGGCGGCGGGTTACAACGACGCGCAGCTGGCGCTCTACAAAGGCAAATTCGGCAACTTCGGCAAGGCGGTCTACCCGCTGCCGGACAGTTTCCGCCGCCTGGTGGACCTGGAAACCATCACCATCGGCGAGCGCTACTGGCAGGTGATCGTTGGCAGCGGCCACTCCCCGGAGCACGTTGCACTGTATTGTCCGGCCCTGAAGCTGCTGATCTCCGGGGACCAGGTCCTGCCCCGGATCACCCCCAATGTCAGCGTCTTCCCCACGGAACCCAGCGGCGACCCCCTGCATGAATGGCTCCGCTCCAGCGCGCGCATCCGCGAGATGCTACCCGACGATGTGCTGGTGCTGCCCGCCCACGAGGCCCCTTTTTACGGGCTGCATGTGCGACTCAGCCAGCTGATCGAGGCCCACAACCGGGACCTTCGGAGCCTGTTCGATTACCTCGACCAACCGCGGCGGGCAGTGGACTGCTTCCCGCCCCTGTTCAACCGGGACATCGACCAGGGCTCACTGGGCCTGGCCACGGGAGAGACCCTGGCCCACCTCAACTGCCTGCTGGGCCGGCGCCGCATCACCCGCGAGCGCGATGGGCAGGGCGTGGACTGGTACCGGCAGCGGCCGGAAACGGCGGGCTTTGAGGATGGCCGCGGACCGTTGCCCAGGTCGCCCCGGGCGACCTAGGCGCCTGCTCAGGCCGCCTTCTCCGCCGGCTGCAGGGGCACGATTTCCGCCGGCGTGGTGCGCACCGGAACGCCCTGCAGGAAATCATCCAGTACCGGCTCTTCCAGTTCCTTTACCCACTGCTCCCAGGAATAGGGCCACATGGCGGGGTCGCCATCCGCATCCAGGTACCAGCTCTGGCATCCACCCACCCAGACCGTCTTGCCCATGCCCGCCTTGAGATAGCGGTTGAAACGCTGCTTGGCGTCCTCGGTGGCCTCCACCGTTTGCAGGCGCCCCCGGCGCCAGTGGTCGATCAGCTTCAGCACGTAATTCGATTGCACCTCGCTCATGGCGATGACCGAGTAGTTGCCGATCGGCGTGTTGGGCCCGAGCATCAGGAAAAAATTGGGGAAGCCCGGCAGGCACACGGACCGGTAGGCCTGCACCTTTTGCGCCCAGGCATCGTCGATTGACAGGCCGTCGCGGCCGGTGAGGTTCATGGGCCGCATGAAATTGAACGGATGGAAGCCGGTGGCGAGAACCAGCACGTCCAGTGGGTGTTCCACGCCGTCGTTGGTGACCACGCCGCGCTCGGATATACGCTGGATCCCGCTGGTTTCCAGCAACACATTGTCCCGCTGCATCGCCTGGTAGAAGGTTGAGCTGAAGATGAGCCGCTTGCAACCCACCTTGTAGTCGGGCGTGAGCCTGGCCCGCAGCTCAGGGTCGCGCACACTTTTGCGCAGGTTGCGCCTGGTTAGCCAGTTAACGTACGCATGCGCCAGTTTATTGCCGGTGACAGCGGCCGTGAAAATATGGCGAAAGGCAAAAGCGTAGCGCTCGGACAACCTGGTCATCAGTTTCTGGTTGCCGCGCAGTTTCGCCTTGTCGGCTTCGGAATAGATTTTATCCGGTACGCTGCACACCCACTGGGGCGTGCGCTGGAACACCGTCAGGTGACCGACAGTTTTGGAAATCTCCGAAATCACCTGGGTGGCGGTTGAACCGGTGCCGATGATGCCGACGCGCTTTCCCACCAGGCTGACATCGTGGTTCCAGCGTGCCGTGTGGAACATATCGCCGCGGAAGGAATCCAGCCCCGGGATATCCGGGTAGGCCGGGTGGTGGAGAATACCTGTGGCGGCGACCACGAAGTCCACCACCAGTGAATTGCCCTTGCCGGTGGTGAGGTGCCACTTGCCGTCCCGGTAGTAGCACTCGTCCAGGGATTCATTGAAACGCACCTGGTTGGTTACCCCGTACTCGGCCGCTACCTGCTCCATATACGCCTGTATCTCGTCGCCGTGGGCGAAACGGTGCTGCCATTCCGGATTGCCCCGGAAGGAGTAGGTGTACATATGGGCCGGGACGTCACAGGCCACACCCGGGTAGCTGTTCTCACGCCAGGTGCCGCCAACCTTGTCAGCCTTTTCCAGGATGGTGATGTCGTCGATGCCGGCTTCACGCAGCCGGATGGCCATGAGAATGCCGGTCATGCCGGCTCCGATCACCGCAACGGACGGGTTGCGGACACTGTCATTACGCATGCTGGTTTCTCGCCTCCATTGTAGGCCCGTACTGTGCGCACTGTAGATGGAAAACCCGCTCCGGCGAATATTCGGGCGGGACAAAAACTTATGAATTTCGGACAGGCTGGACTACTATTGGAACATGGCTTCCAACATGAGCGTCTCCCACCACATCAGGGCCCTGCCGCCTGCGCTCAGGGCCATGCAGGCCATGGGCTACGAACCCGACGCCTGCCTGGCGGGAACCGGTATCAAAGCTTCCGACCTGCTCGCGCCCAATCCGGCACTGGAGTTCAGCCTGGCCCAGGAATTCCGCTTTCACCGCAACCTGTTGCGACTGAGCGCCGACCCCCTGCTCGGGCTCAGGCTGGGCAAGGCCTACCCCGCACAGAGCTACGGCCTGTTCGGTTACGCCTTCCTCTCCGCCCCAACCCTGCGCCACGCGCTGGCCATCGTCAGCAATTACGGGCCGCTATCCTTCACCCTGTTCCGTATTGATTTTTGCGAGACAGCCGGCGCGGGCATACTGCAGTTCTCGCGGCTGCTTGAGATTCCCGAGGACCTGCTCACCTATTACGTGGACCGCGACCTGGCGGCGGCGCTGGCCGGTGTCGATCCCGCCCAGATCGCCCCCATCCGCCCGCTCGCGGTGGCCCTGATGCACAGCGGCAACCGCAGGCAACGGGACTACGAAACTTTCTTCGGCTGTCCGGTCAGTTTCAACGCGCCGCGCTCCCAGATCAGGTTTGACGCCACAGTGCTCGACACCGCCATGCCGATGCAGGATGCCGAGACCTCTGCGGTTTGCCAGCACCAGTGCCAGCTGCTGCTGGCGCGCATGAGCAACAGCAGCGGTGTGATCGAGCAGGTGCGCCAGCTGATCGTGGCCCGCCCGGGCTTTTTTCCCGACATCGATTACGTCGCGCAAAAGCTCCACATGACCAGCCGCACCCTGCGGCGCAGGCTGGCCGCTGAAGGCAGCAGCTACCAGCAGGTCCTGGCCGACGTTCGCTACGCGCTGGCCCGGGAATACCTGGCCACCAGCAGTCTGCCGCTGGAAGAAATAGCGTCTATGCTGGGATACAGCAACCCGGGCAATTTCACCTATGCGTTCAAGCGCTGGCACGGCAGCCCGCCGCGCCAGTACCGGCAGGAGAACCGATGAGATGATACACACCCTGCGCCGCTGGCTGGCAGGCCTGTGGCAAGTAATCAAAGTCCGTGCTTATCGCAGCTACTATCGCATCAGCAATGCGCGCGCGTGGCGCGGGTACACCGCTTCCGGAGCCTTCACCGACCTGCGGATTCCGCTGCATGGGATCAGCATCGGCGCCCGGCTTTACAACAACGCGCTGGGAGGACAAAGACCCCTCATCGTCTACCTCCACGGGGGCGGCTGGGTGATCGGCGACCTGGAAACCCATCATCCTTTCTGCCAGGCGCTCAGCCAGGCCAGCGGCTGCAGCGTGATCGCGCTGGATTACCGGTTGGCTCCCGAACACCGTTTCCCGGCTGCGCTGGACGACTGCCTGGGCGCTACCCGCTGGATCGCGCAACACGCGGCAACGCTAGGAACCAACAACTCGCGCCTGGTCATTGCCGGCGACAGTGCCGGCGGCAATCTCGCCACGTGCACCTGCCTGGAACTGGATCCCGAGTGCCGCGCAGCAGTCGCCGGCCAGGCACTGATCTACCCCGCCACCGACCATTACAGCGGAGGCTTTGCTTCCTATATCGAAAGAGCCACCGGCCAGGTGCTTACTACACGATTGATGCAATGGTTCTGGGACACCTACCTCGGCGGCCTGTCGACACAGGCCTCCCAGCTGCAGCGCGCCTTTCCGCTGCGCTCATCGCGGCTGGCCTCGCTGCCCCCGACCCTCCTGGTCACCGCGCAGAAGGACCCGCTGCGGGACGAGGGCAGGGCCTACGGCGAAAAGCTGCAGCAGGCAGGCGTGCCGGTGAGCAGCCACCACTTCGCCAACGCGGCGCACGGTTTTGCCTGCTCCGAAGGTCCTCACGCGGATTTCGATAGCTTCATGCAACACTTCACCACCTGGCTGGCGCAGCTGGATTGAATTGAGCGAGGAATTGCAGCAATGAAACCAAAACTAGACCTGGTGATTTTCGGCGGTACGGGTGATCTTTCCACCCGCAAGCTGCTGCCCGCCCTGTTCCAGCTACACCGCCACCAGCTGGCAGACCGCTTGCACCGCATCATCGGCACCGGTCGTTCCAGCATACCCACCGAGCTCTTCCGCGACACGGTGCGCGCCAACCTGCAGACCTTCCTGCCGGCGGGCCACTGGAGCGAGGAGGTCTGGAACAGTTTCCGCGAGCGGCTGCACTACAGCACCATTCACGCCAGCGAGCCTGCGGACTACCTGGCGCTGGGTGAACTGCTGGATGCAGCCGAAGCCCCCGGCAGGCTGTACTACCTGGCCACGCTGCCCTCCCTGTACGGCGAGATCTGCCGGCAGCTGCACAGCGCCGGCATCGTCAATGAACACAGCGGCGTAGTGCTGGAGAAACCCCTGGGCCACGACCTGGAATCCTGCCGGGAAATCAACGAGCAGGTGGCCCGGGTATTTCGCGAGGAGGACACCTTCCGCATCGACCACTACCTCGGCAAGGAGACCGTGCAGAACCTGCTGGCGGTGCGCTTCGGCAACCCGCTGTTCAGCCCCATGTGGCGCAATACCTTTGTCGACAATGTCCAGATCACCGTGGCCGAGGAGCTAGGGGTGGAGGGCCGGGGCGATTACTACGCGAAAACCGGCGCCCTGCGCGACATGGTGCAGAACCACCTGCTGCAGCTCCTGTCGATCGTGGCGATGGAACCCCCGATGAGCCTGCGCGCGGCGGACATCCGCGACGAGAAAATGAAAGCGCTGCGCGCGCTGCTGCCGATAACCGCAGACAACGCCAGGGAGTACACGGTGCGCGGCCGCTACTGCGCCGGGGCGGTCAGTGGCACGGCGGTGAAAGGCTTCCTCGAAGAGGCCGAATTCGAAAGCGCGGACGCGACCGAGACTTTTGTCGCCATCAAGGCCACCATCAATAACTGGCGCTGGGCCGGGGTGCCGTTTTACCTGCGCACCGGCAAGCGTCTCAGCCGCCGCTACTCGGAAATCGTGATCGAATACAAGCGGCTGCCTTTTTCGCTGTTTGCCAACGACGCGAACGAGCTGACCAACAAGCTGATCATCCACCTGCAGCCCGAGGAATCCATCAGCCTGCATACACTGAACAAGAAGCCGGGGCTTACCAGCAAGCTGAGCCTGCAACCGGTGGAGTTGCACCTGACCGATGAATCGCGCGGCAAGGCCGATCGCTACGACGCCTACGAGCGTCTGCTGCTGGATGCGATCAACGGCGACCAGACCCTGTTCATGCGCCGGGACGAGGTGGAGACGGCCTGGCGCTGGATCGACACCATCATCGAGGCCTGGGAGCAAAACGGCACGCCTATCAAGGACTATAACGCCGGTACCATGGGGCCGAATGCGGCAACGGCCCTGGCCGCCGTGGACGGTCGCAGCTGGTATGAGTGATTGGCGCCGCTTCGGCAGCACCGCCGGGCTCGATGAGGCGCTGGCCGGGCACCTCGCCCGGCGGCTGGCGGCGGATATTGGTGACTACGGCCAGGCGAGCCTGGCCGTATCCGGCGGTAGTACGCCCGCGGGCATGTTCCGGCGGCTGTCCCGCTGTGAGCTGGACTGGGCGAAGGTCTGGCTGACCCTGGTGGACGAGCGCTGCGTGGCCACCGACAGCCCCGATTCCAACGAGCGACTGCTGCGACAGGAGCTGCTGCAGAACCGTGCGGCCGCTGCCCGCTTCATCGGTATGGCCGATGCCGGCGCAGACGGACTCGATGCGCTGGGAGAGGAAATCGCGGCCATTCCGCGGCCATTTTCCGCAGTGGTGCTGGGCATGGGGGGCGACGGGCACACCGCGTCATGGTTCCCGCAGGCGGAAAATCTGACCGCCCTGCTGGACCCGGCCAACCCGGCAGACGTGGCCCTGACCGACCCGGTCACTGCCGCGCACCGGCGGCTCACCCTGACCCTGGCCGCAGTGCTCGACAGCAGGGAGATCGTTCTTCACATTACCGGCGAGGCCAAACGCGCCGTGCTGGAAAGTGCCCGCGCGAGGAGCTACCCGGTGGCGGCCGTGCTGGAGCAAAACCTGTCACCGGTGTCCATCTGGTGGGCTCCGGGTTAAAACCCGCGAGAGCGCCGCCGCTGGCTGATGGCAATGCCGGCACAGATCACGCCAAGCCCCAGGAACTGCGAACTGTTGACCGGCTCAGCCAGCAACAGCGCGCCGGCCGCAAACGCCAGGGCGGGGATGATGTAATTGATCAGCGACAGGAAGTTGGGTCCGCAGTTTGATACCACCACGAAGAAAACCCAGGTGGCAAGGCCAGTAGAGGCCACACCCAGTGCCAGCGTCGCCAGCAGTGGCCCGGCAGTGATCGGCAATTGCCAGGGCTGTTCGATCACCAGGCTGAACGGCAGGATCAGCAGCGCACCGACAATCAGCGAGCCGGTCGCGGTGACCAGCCCGCTCTGGGCCGGCAGGCGCTTGCTGTAGACGTTGTTCACCGCATAGGAAAACGTCGCCGCTATCACCGCCAGTTGCGCCGGTAGCGCAACGCTACCGAATCCCGCCAGGGCGTCACCGCCGACGAGGATAGCCACACCGACAAAGCCCGCCGTGACACCGATAACCCGCTGCGCGGTCAGCCGTTCATGCGCGACGAAGTAATGTGCGAGGACCATGGTGCTGATCGGCACCAGCGCCATCAGCAGGCCGGCCTGGCCGCTGGCGATATGCTGCTGCGCCAGCGAGATCAGTGTGAACGGCACCAGGTTTCCCATTAGTGTAAGCGCTGCAAACCGCAGCCACCAGTGGCCCTCCCGGGGAAGCTGGTACCCCTGCCAGCGCATAATCAGATAGAGCACCGCTGCCCCGATGATCAGCCTTATCGCCACCAGCGTCAGGGGCGGGAAGAGCTCCAGCCCAACGGCTGTCAGAAGGAATGCAAGCCCCCAGGCAAGACAGAGAAAGCCCAGCATCAACCAGTCGACGGGACGGGGAGGGTGAATCATCTGGGCTGCGTATCACCGGTCGACAATCGATACCATCACTTTACCCCGTAAGCTCCCCGGGTGTAAGGTCGCCTTATTCAAAGGGGGACCGGCGTATGCACAAAAGTAAACTGGCGGGATTTATTATCGATTGCCAGACCAGCGACCTGCCGGGCGCCGCCCGTTTCTGGAGCGAGGCCCTGGGCATGCCGATCGACGAGTTGCCGGGGGCGGAGGGCGAGAAATACGTCAGGCTGAAAGATAAAACCGGCCAGCTGAATATCGAGGTACAGTCGGTAGACCACGCCAGTCGCGTTCACCTGGATATCGAAACCGACAATATCCCCGCGGAAGTCGAGCGCCTGCGCGCGCTGGGCGCAGTGGTTGTCGAGCACGTCCACAGCTGGTGTGTGATGCAGGCGCCCACTGGCCAGCGCTTTTGCGTGGTGCGCAAGGACTCGAGGGACTTTGAGCGGCAGGCCAACAGCTGGCGGGAATAGCACGGTTGACCGAAATCAAAGAGCCGTCGAGTCCCCGCATAATAGCCGCCCTGTTCCAGCGGAACCGGGCGCCCGCGCAATACCCGCACAGGCTCATGGTTGACTGGCAAAGGCGTCCGGCAGTGAGCGCCACGCGATGGGTAGTTCCGTTGACCAGTCGGGTTTGTGCGGTGGCATGTTGAACCCCGCAGGTGGTTTCCAGGCCATGGCTTTCATCGTTTCACCAACATAGGTCATGTTCAGGTAGTCATGGCTATAACAGAACAACCCGTCTCCGGCATAGTAGAGTATGGACAGGCCGGGCACGATCCACTGGCCACCGTCGGGCTTCTGCCCCAGGACCTGGTCCCATTGACTCACCAGGCGGTGACCATCCACCATGGTCCAACGTTCCGGCGTGGACCAGCCGTGGCCGGTGAGTCCCGCCATTGAATCGAGAAAAAACTGCCGAATGGTTTCCCTGCCCTCCTGGCGTCCCCATGCGGGGTCGATATAAACGGCATCCTCGGTGAAATAGTCTGCCATCACTTCCCAGCCACATGCGCCACTATCGACTTTATCGCGGTTTGCCACGAACCGGTGGTAGGTGTCCAGCGCTTCCTGTTCGATCTGTTTTTTGGTTTTCATAGGAACTCCGGTGGTCAGTTTCACTGCAACATAGTGCATGCAGACAGGGCTGTCGATAGCACTGGAGTTCACATCGCCGGCAGTGGCCAGTCCGCCGCATCGGTCACGTAGTCCGGCTGTTTGGGGCGGAAGCCACCCCATTTCTGCGTAAACAGGCCCTCCGGGTCAAACCGCGCGGACTGCTTTTCGATATCAAAGTGACGCCCGCCGCGCGGGTCGGCACCGACCCCGGCGAGGTACTGCCAGTTTCCGTAATTGCTGGCCACCTCAAAATCGATAAGGTGTTTCTCGAAGAAGGCCGCGCCATAGCGCCAGTCGATGCCGTACTCATTGACCAGGCAGCTCGCGGCTATCTGGCGGCCGCGATTGCTCATCCAGCCAGTGGCAAGCAATTGCCGCACCAGGGCGTTCACCAGGGGATAGTTGGTGTCCCCCTGGCTCCAGCGGGCGAAGTTGCGGGGTTCGAACGTGCAGCGGCGCATTTTTCCGGTCGCGCCTGAGGCACGGAAGAGACTGACATCATCAGCAATTGCCCGCCAGTAGAAAAACTCCCGCCACAACAACTCGAAGCTCATCCACCGGCTTGAGTCGTTGGCTCCCTCGGCTACCTCGTATGCGGCTACCGCGTCTGCGACCTGGCGCACCGAGACGCAGCCGTTGGCGAGCCAGGGAGAGAGCGTACTGGAGCCGTCCAGTCCGTCGAGGCAATCCCTGGTATCTTTGTACACCGCGATTCCGCCCCCCCTGGACGTCCACTGGCGCAACCTGCGCAGGCCCCCTGCGCTGCCCCCTCTTACCGGCAACGCGGAATGCGCCTTTACCGCGACCCCTTCGATATCCGCAAACAGGATGTCTGGCGGCGGCGGAAACTCCGGAAGTGAGGAAGCAGGCGCTGGCACTGGCAGCGCTTCGACCCGAGCCCTGAACGGCGTGAACTGTCCTGGCATAGCGCCGGGAGTGAAAGGCAGGTCCTGCTCGTCGAACAGGGTGTTGGCGCGGTGTACTTCCAGTGGCACGGCCAGCCTCAGCGCAACGCGTTCCCTGGTGCGGCGCTCGTAATAGCCCGCGGCGCGAGATGTAGCGACGACATCCGCAGACACCTGCCTGGCCAGTTGTGGCAGTGCCTGTTCCGGGTTGCCCTCGAGTACCAACAGGTCTTGCCCCCGGCTGAGCAACTCATCGCGCAGGGCCTGCACACTCTCGACCAGGAAGCGCTGGCGCTGCCCGCCAAGCCCTGTATGGTTGAACCAGGGATAGTTTCTTGGCCAGAAGTACACCAACAGCAAGCGCTCGGCACGGGCTGCACAGGCTGCCAGCCCGGCGTTATCCTGCAAACGCAGATCATGCTGGAACCAGTATATTGCGTTCATTTCCTGTGCCCGGCGTCTTGCGGCCGGCGGTAGTCACGCCAGGGGCGACCCTGGCAGGTGGAAAAATTACTGCAATCCGGCAGGCAACCCCTGCACGGAAGCCGCTGGGGCGTTGCGCTTGTCGTCTCTGGTCGATGCAAGCGGGTTTCGCCATTTGCCACCATTGTCGCTCTCCCTGTCGATGCCACTGAGAATACGTCAGCAAGCCCAAAAGCGATCACAGCGCACCCGTAGCTTTACATTGGAACCAGCGAGCGGCGGCAATCCGTTTGCGCCCTGCTAACCGTCCCCAAAGAAAGACTTCAGGTGCGCCTCCACGCTGCGGGCAAGCGCTTGCAGCTCATAGCCGCCCTCCAGGGATGAAACGACACGCCCCCCGGCGCTGGCATCCGCCTGTTCGCAAAGGCGCCGGGTGACCCAGGCGTAGTCGGCGTCAACCAGGTTGAGCTGGGCCATGTAGTCCGCCTGGTGGGCGTCGAAGCCGGCGGAGACAAGGATGAGTTGAGGCGCGAAAGACGCCAGGCGCGGCAACCAGTGTCGCTCCACCGCCTGGCGGAACGCGGCGCTGTCGGCCCCCGCGGCCAGGGGCACATTCACCACGTTGGCGGCCCTGCAGTCATGGCCGGTATGGGGATAGAACGGGTGCTGGAAGGTCGAGCACAGCAGGGTCCTATCATCGCCGGCAAAAATGTCCTCGGTGCCGTTACAGTGGTGCACATCGAAGTCGACGATGGCGACACGCTCGAGGCCGTGGTTTGCCAGCGCATGATGGGCCGCAATGGCAATATTGTTGAAGAAGCAGAAACCCATCGCCCTGTCGCGCTCGGCATGGTGCCCGGGAGGCCTGACAGCGCAGAAGACCTTGCTGGCTGCGGCGGACATCACCAGGTCGACGCCCATTACCGCCGCCCCGGCCGCGCGCAGGGCGGCCCTGAGGGTGTGCTTGCCCAGGGCCGTATCCCCATCCACCCAGATCAGGCCCTCGCCCGGGTCAGCCGCATAAATGCTGGCCACGTAATCGGGGTCGTGCACCGCCTCGAGCAATTCCCGCTGCACCAGTGGTGCGTTATAGTGATGCAGCGCCATATCCAGTCCGGTCGCGATCAGGCGATCATTGATGGCGGCCAGGCGCGCGGGCCGCTCCGGATGATGGTGTCCCAGATCGTGCAATTGGCAATCGGGGTGGGAGATGTAGGCAAGCGACATGGACATCCTCTGTATTGCGTATACTGCCGCCAACTTCCTTCACCTGAACCCGGCGCCGGCACTATGACCCGAGTCTACCCCGGCGACGGTGTGTTATGAAAGAGATGCGCTGCGTGGACCCACACCCATGAGAAAGCACCGTCTACACCGGGTTTTTGAGCCACAGTCGGTTGCCCTGGTTGGAGCCTCGGATAGCAGGCTGTCAGTCGGCGGCCAGATACTGGGCCAACTGCTCGAGAGCGACTTCCAGGGCGAGCTGTATCCGATCAACCCGAGGCACGAGTCCATCGGCGGATTGCGCTGCTATGCATCGGTCGCCGCCGTGAAACAAGCCATTGACCTTGTCGTCATCGCCATCCCCGCCCCGGCGATAGCAGGGGTTATGCGCGAGTGCGGAGCCAGCGGTGTCGGCGCGGTCATCATTATTGCCGCAGGTTTCGGCGAGACGGGCGCACACGGGCAGCAACTGCAGGACGAGATCGCCGCCATCGCGCGCAGTTACAATATTGCCCTGGTGGGTCCCAATTGCCTGGGTGTCATCCGGCCGAGCGTCGGTCTCAACGCCAGTTTCGCCAGGAGCAAGGTGGCCGCGGGCCATGTCGCCATGGTCGCCCAGTCCGGCGCTTTTTGCAGCGCACTGCTGGACTGGGGTGACGCCAGGGGATTCGGGTTTTCCGCGGTAGCCTCCCTTGGAGCAGCTGCAGACGTGGACTTTGGGGAGGTACTGGACTACCTCGCCCTGGATGCGCACACCAGGAGCATCCTGTTGTACATCGAGGGCGTGTCCGATGCCCGTGCCTTTCTCAGCGGACTGCGGGCGGCGGCGCGGGTGAAGCCAGTGATCGTAGTCAAAGCCGGACGCAGCGAGCGCGGCATTCGCGCGGTGACAAGCCACACTGGCGCCAGATCGGGTGGTGACCTGGTGTTCGATGCCGCGATCAAGCGTGCCGGCGCCGTGCGCGTGAGTACCGTGAGCCAGTGGTTCGATACCGCGCAGACGCTCGCGTCCGGCACCAGGGTGGAGGGTGCCCGCCTGGCCATCCTTACCAACGGCGGCGGGCCGGGCGTGATGGCCGCGGATCGGGCGGCAGATGTGCAGGTGCAGCTTGCCGACCTTTCCGAGCACTCGGTCGCCAGGCTCAGCGCAGCGCTGCCCTCCCACTGGTCGCATTCCAATCCCGTCGACATTCTGGGAGACGCCTCCGGCGAGCGCTACCGCGTGGTCACTGAAATACTGCTGGCGGATGACAACGTCGATGGCGTGCTGGTGTTGCTCTCGCCGCAGGGTATGACCGACCCCGATGCCTGCGCAGAGGGCGTCATTACCGCCCTGGGAGACGGCCGCAAACCCGTGCTGACTTGCTGGCTGGGCGAAAAACTGGTGACCACTGCGCGCCAACGATTTGCCGATGCCGGCATTCCCTCCTTCCACAGCCCGGAGGCAGGCGTGGATGCTTTCGGTTCACTGGCGGCCTACCGGCGCAACCAGCTGGCGCTGCTGCAGGCGCCGCCGCCGCTGTCAAAGAACATGGCGGCGGATGTGACCGGGGCGCAGCTCATCATCAGGCAGGCACTGGGTGAAGGCCGGTTCGCGCTCAGCAGTGCCGAGGCGAGAGACCTGCTGCGCGCCTTTCACATCCCCGTGGCCGCGCCGGTGCAGGGGTCGCTCTCAGTCGAGGAGATAGACGATCGGCACCATGCTCGCGAAGTGATGATGCGCATCGCGCGGGATCCGATCTTCGGCCCCGTCATCGGCTTCGGCCCGGGCGGCTTCGCGGCGGATACCCTCGCGGATAGCCAGATCGCCCTGCCGCCCCTCAACAACTTCCTGGCCAGGGAGCTGATAGATGGCACCCGGACCTTCGGGCGGCTCTCCCGCGCCCACAAACTTTCCGTCGAGGATATCGACATGCTCGTGGAGGTGCTGGGGCGGGTCTCGGAAATCGCCTGCGAGCTGCCGGAGATTGTGTCACTGAACATCAACCCCCTGCGCCTGGACGAGCACGGCGCAAGGGCTGCGACTGTCCGCATAACCATTGCCGACCGCCAGGGCAACACCGGCCGCTACTGCCACATGGCAATCCACCCCTACCCACCGGGCCTGCAGACCACTTTGCGGCTGGCCGATGGCAGCGATGTCCTGGTGCGTCCCATTCGTCCGGAGGACGCAACCCTGGAGCGGGAGTTCGTCGATAATCTCTCCGCGCAGAGCAAGTATTTCCGCTTCATGAACCACATGGACAAGATCAGTCCGCTAATGCTGGCGCGCTTCACCCAGATCGACTACGACCGCGAGATGGCGCTGGTAGCCGTGCTGGATGAGCACAGCCCCCAGGCCGCTATTATCGGCGTGGCCAGGTATATCGGTAATCCCGACAAGCAGTCCTGCGAGTTTGCGCTGACCGTGGCCGATGCCTGGCAGAAGCAGGGCCTGGGTCACCAGCTCATGCTGCGCCTGATGGCCATCGCCCGGGATCGGGGCCTGGAGGTAATGGAAGGGGATGTACTGGCGCAGAATAACAAAATGTTGCGCCTGTGCGCCGGGCTGGGCTTTCACACCCTGCGCAACGAAGACGACCTGGAGGTAGTGATCGTCAGGCGCGAGCTGTCGGCCCCGGGGAATTCAGCCGGCGATCTTACCCAGGATCGCTAGGATACTGGGTTTGTCCAGCAGGCGCGGCACCGGGTAGCCGTCACCCTCGGCGATGGCCAATTCGGCTATGGCATCAAAATCCTCGCGCTTCAATTTATCCGAGTGGTCGGGTATGCCCACCTCGGTGCGCAGGTTTCGCACGGCCTGGATAAACCGGTATGCCAACTGGTTCTGGTCCTCGCCCGCCTTGCCCAGCCCAACCAGGATGGCCAGCTCGGCCAGTCGCGGGGCAGCTTCCTGGTGACAGAATTCGAGTACGTGGGGCAGCACCAGCGCGTTAGCAAGGCCGTGGGGAATACCGTACTTGCCTCCCAGTTGGTGGGCGATGGCGTGCACATTACCGACATTCACCTGGTTGATGGCAAGCCCCGCATAGTAGGCGCCCATGGCCATGCCCGCCCTGGCTTCGCGGTTTGACCCGTCGCGATAGGCCGCAGCCAGGTTGTCGAACACCAGCTTCACACCGATGCGGGCATCTTCCAGCCGGCTGCCTCGCTCCCACACGCCGATATAGGCCTCGATAGCGTGAGTCAGCGCGTCCATGCCGGTGGCCGCAGTGATATGGGGCGGCAGGCCGAGCATCAGGTCCGGGTCCAGCGCCGTGGTCAAAGGCAGCAGGGTGCCACCGGATATCACGCCTTTCTGGTGCGTCTGGGCATCGGAGATAACAGCGCCCATAGTGGCCTCCGAACCGGTACCCGAGGTGGTGGGCACCACATAGAGTTTCAGGACCTGGTGCTTCACCTTGCCAAAACCAACCCAGTCCTTGGGGGACTCGTCGCTGGTGGCAGAGGCCGCAATGATCTTGGCCGCATCAATGGCCGAGCCGCCGCCAATAGCCAGGATGGCATCCGTGCCCTGCGCCTTGGCCACCGCGACCCCCGCGGCCACCTGGTCGTAGGTGGGATCGGGAAGTACGCCATCGTAGTAGGCAAGTTCGATGCCGGACTCGAGCAGGGGCGCGATAACCTGGTCCACAACCCCGAGGCTCCGCAGCGGCTTGTCAGTGACGACCAGTATCTTGCTCGCGCCCGTGCGCAGTATGTGCCTGCTCAACTCGCGGCTGCTGCCACTGCCGACGAAAGCCCGGTGGCTAGCGCCCGGGCCCAGACCCGCCAGGGATCGCATCAGGGTGAGATAAAGCGAGTGTTTCAGTTTGCGCAGGAACATGGACATGGCTCACTCCGGGGTGGTGGACAATTACCAGCGGTCAAAAAACCTATGCTCGCCAGTGTAGTGCATTTTGCCAGCACATACCCAGGTGACCTGGCCCAGCTATCCCCGCCTGGGCCCGCCGTTGCTGCCCGGCCAGCGTGAACCGGAGATCGTATCCACAAACGGCAGGAAGGCCTGGGGGTCGAGCTTGCCGGCCAGCTTGATCTCGCGACCGAGGAAGATCGGCCACCACAGGTGGGCGGACAGCTGCTCGCGCATGGGCAGCAGGGTGGTCAACGGATCCCAGGGGCTGTCGCGCAACACCAGTTCACCCTTGACCTCCTCGCGCCAGGCGGTGCCGTAGCGGCTGGCCACATGAACGACATGCGGCGGGAAGTCGTAGCCCGTCGCCGGACCGCCGACACTGACCGCCCGCGAGACCTTGATCCACCACTCGTGCTGATCGAAGTCGGGCAGGGGGTCAACCGGCCCGGTTGAGGTTCCCTTGAACTCGACGAAGGTGTAACCATGGTGCGTACAGCGAGCCGTGACCTGGGGCCCGAGGCGATAGAACTCAGTAGTGCAGGGGTACTTGGGCTGGCCATTGGTCTGCTGGCTGATGAATATCGCCGACTCCTGGTCGATGCCGTAGCCCAGCGTGTACTCGCCGGCGATGCCGTTATAGTTCGCGTCGATCGTGGTGACAATGCCGTACTCGGGCTCATCGGGCACCGGGTAGTTGTAGATGGTCAGCGTGACATTGGGTTTGGCACCCGGCTCGATGCCCGGCGGCAGCAGGGCCGCTATCTTGTCCGGGTCGGTACGGTAGACGACCTTCAGCATGGGCCAATTGGCGATATCGCCGGGATTGCCCTGGGGTGCACCTGATGGATTGCTCATGGATTTTTCCTTATGGTTTGAAACAGGTTGATAATGTCTGGAAACAAACGGTTATACCTGGCGGCCAACGCCTCAGGCGCCGACCATATTGGCCACGGGGGTCTCCCGGCTGAGAATCATCTGCGCCCTGGCACGGATTTTCTGCTCCGTCTCGGGCGTTGTGGCCAGCAGCCAGAAAGCATTGTTGCGCAGACCTTCCACCGCCATCTGCGCAACCTCGTCGGGGTGAGTGGTCTTGAGTTCGATGCCCCATTGCGCGGCCATTTTCTTCATGTCGTCCACACTGCTGATGCCGGATGCGTTGCCCTCGATGTCCTTCTTCAGTTCCTGTGGGCGCACCCGACCGGAATTGAACAATCCGGTATCCACCACATGGGGGCCGGGGAATAGGGCGCTGACCTTCACCGGGCTCTGGGCCGCCGTTACCTGGTAGTGCAGGTTCTCGGTAATGGCGTGCACTGCTGCCTTGGTCGCGGTGTAAATGGGTTGGTCGGGGTAGACCAACAGGGCGCCGTTGCCCGAGCCGGTTACTACGAAATGCGCTTCCTGGTTCGCCGCCACCAGCTTGGGCATGAAGACATTGATGGTATTGATGACGCCCCACAGGTTCACGTTCAGGCACCACTGCCAGTCCTTCTGCGAATACTCCCACATCGCACCCGACTCGCCGGCGCTGATGCCGGCGTTGGCGAATACCAGGTGGATGCCGCCGAAGGTCGCCGCGGCTTTTTCCGCGAGGGCCTTCAGGCTGTCTGCGGAAGTGACGTCGCAGTGCTCGACTATGGCCTCGATATTCGCCGCAGCCAGGTCAGATCGCAGTTGCGCCATTGCGTTCCTGTCGACATCCCCCACGGCGACTTTCGCACCGAGCCGGCCAAGGGCAAAAGCCAGTGAACGTCCGACACCACTCGAACCACCGGTAATGACCGCTACCTTATTGTTGAAATCCTGCATGATCAGGCAATTTCCCGCTTGTCTTTTTCCGTCAGGTAGAACTGGCGCACCCACTTGCGGAACAACACCAGAGTCTTGTCTTCCTTGCAAAATACCGGCCGGTGCTTGTGAACCTTGTTCGCCCAGATCGGGTAATCATCCCCGAGACCGTCGATAATGCCCTGCATCACGGCGTCACCGGCCAGGTCTTCTATCTCGCGGCGCACGCTCAGGGTCCAGCGCATCCGGGTCTCGTGGCGGTTGATGGGCTGGGCGCTGTTGTAGACAACCATCTCGGCGCCTGGCCCGTAGCTGTTGCGCACCAGGGCGAATCCGGGATTGAACACCATCGCGTGCAGCTTGCTGGGTATCGCCGCCTTGCTTGCATCAGAGCGCAGGTGCAGGATGCGTCCGTTCTCTTCCACCGTCACCTCCGAGGGTGGCACATCGGGCTGGCGATGGACGTACTGGAAATGCACGGGATCGCAGGAGTTTTCAGCGATATCCTGGACATGGGCGGGGACCAGGAATTCCGCGTAACGCGGCACCGTCCAGTTGGGGTCACCCAGCTCGCGCAACTCCGGCAATTCCCACTCGGGCCCGGTGTTTTCCGGGTGATACCAGACGTAGACCTCACCATTCTTTTCCTCGGTGTGCCAGGTGCGCAAACGGGCGCGCTCGGGAATCTCATCGCAGTAGGGTATTTCCTCGCACTTGCCGTCGGTGCCAAAGCGCCAGCCGTGGAACGGGCAGCGCACGGATTCGCCGACAACGCGCCCGCCATGGCCCAGGTGGGCGCCAAGGTGAGGGCAGAACGCATCCTGTACCACCGCCACGCCGCTGCGGGTGCGGTACAGCACCAGTTCCCGGTCAAAGGCCTGAACCGGCTTCACTTCGCCCACCTGCAGTTCATGGCTGCGGGACATGGAGAACCATCCCATGGGGAACTCCGGCGTTACATTGGTCCTGGATTCACACGCATCGACGATCGACATGCTCAGCTCCGTACTCGTGATTGGCAGTTTGCCGGTTGAAAAGGACGAACAAGCCCCTCATTCTCACCCCCTGCCCGCAGACAGAAGGACCTACAGATGAGTAAACTTGCACATATGTATACTAATCTAGTTTAATCATTCGACGAATGCAACACTCTGGTGAGATTTTCATGGCAAGTACAGCGGTGAGTACCTCAGCAATACCGGGACGGCGGGAAAAGCGCAAACTCGAGATTCGCGCCCGGATCGAGGAGGCCGCCAACAGGCTGTTCCGGCAACAGGGCATCGAGGACACCAGCATCGAGCAGATCTGCGTGGAGGCCGACGTCGCCCGGCGCACCTTTTACGGGCATTACAGCAACAAGCACGCCCTGCTCGGGGGCCTCGGAATCTCCCGCCTCTACAGCCAGTCGGAGCCGATGCTGCACCTGCTCATGGCGAACCACCGCACCACCCGTGCGCGATTGCAGGCGATGATTGAATATATCGCTTCCAATTTTACAACTTTTGACGAGATCGACCGGCAGTTGATCCTGATCGCCCCGTCGATTTTTGCCGAGAACGCGGAACAGCAACGCGAGCTCGGCAATTCGGCAAGCGCCAGCTTCACCCGCCTGATCACTGCCGGGATCGAGATGGGCGATGTTCGCACGGACTTTTCCCCGGAGATTCTCGCCGCGATGGTGGTAGGCACCCTTTATATGCTCACCACCAACTGGGCCATGAACAGCGACTACCCGATCTTTGACAACCTAGCCGAAGCGCATACCCTGTTCGAGCAATTGATCTGCAAGTCTGCCACCTGATACCCAAGCCAGGCCCTGTCCGGGCCGCCCAGGAGCAACCATGAAGCTACCCGCCCAGCGCCGCTATGCAGCGGTCGACCCCCAGGACCACAGTATCAGTATCGCGCACGGGCCGGTGCCCTCGCCCCGGCCCGCAGAGGTACTTATAAAGGTAGCCGCCGCGGGACTGAACCGCGCCGACCTGTTGCAGCGCAAAGGGCTCTACCCGCCGCCGGCCGACGCCTCACCGATCATGGGACTGGAGGTCGCGGGCGAGGTCATCGCGGTGGGCGCCGGCGTCGACAACTGGCAGGTGGGCGACCGGCTGTGCGCCCTGACCCATGGGGGCGGTTATGCCGATTACACCGTGGCGCCCGCCAGTCAATGCCTGCCGATTCCCGGCGGCCTCGGCATGGCCGCAGCCGCGGCCCTGCCCGAGGCACTACTCACCGTGTGGCATAACCTGTTCCAGCGCTGCCAGTTGCAACCCGGGGAACGGGTGCTGATCCACGGTGGCGCCAGTGGCATAGGGACCCTCGGCATCGCCATCTGCAGGGCCCTTGGCGCCGAGGTCTATACAACCGCCGGCAGCGAGAAAAAATGCCGGGCGCTGGAACTGTTGGGTGCCACCCGCGCCATCGACTACCAGACCGAGGATTTCGAGCAGGTACTGACGGAGCTGGGAATGAAGGACAGGATCAATGTCATCCTGGATATTGCCGGCGGTGACTTCATCCAGAAAAACATCAACGTGGCAGCGCCCGAGGGCCGCATCGTATACATCGCCTTTATCCGCGGCGCGCGGGCCGAAGTCAATTTCGGCCCCCTGCTGGTGAAGCGACTGGTGCTCACCGGCTCAACCCTGCGGGCCCAGAGTTTCGCCCAGAAGGCCGTCATGGTGAGGGAAATTCTCGAGCGGGTGTATCCGCACCTCGAAAGCGGCGCCGTCACGCCGGTGGTCGACCGCATTTTCCCACTGGAAGAGGTGGAACAGGCCCAGGCCTACATGCAAAGTGGCCAGCATATGGGCAAGATCATCCTGCAGATGTAGGGCTGCGCGAATCTCTGATATGGTAGGCATCAGTCTCTGCTGCCGCCTCCGCCCGGGTACGACCATGCACACACTCTACTGCCGGCTGACGGTCCTGGCAGCCGTTGCGCTCCTGACAACCGCCTGCGGGGGTGGCGGAGGCGGCGGCTCCTCCAGCGCGGAGCCAACGCCTGTCCCAACACCCACACCGCCGCCCCAGTCCTTGCGCATCGCCGGGACAATCACTGCATCGAGCAACCAGGCGGTGGACGGCGATACCAACGACGCCGCCGGCCCGGTCCGGGCCAACGACACCGTGGCTACAGCCCAGCCCATCCCCAACCCAATCACTCTCGGTGGTTATGTCAACCAGCCTGGCAGCGGCGCGCCGGGTCGCTCGACTGACAGTGGCGACACCGACGACTACTTCCGGGTGGACCTGCTGGCGGGCCAGAGCATCACGATGCTGGTGGCTGATTTTCAGCAGGCCGACGCCGATCTGTACCTTTTCGACACGCAGGGTCGCATCCTGGATTTTTCGATAGAGTCCGGAGAGGTGGAGACGCTGGTGGTGCCGCGCGATGGCAGCTATGTCGTCAACGCCTACGCCTTTGACGGTGCCACCAATTACATCCTCGCCATTGGCGACCAGGGCGACGGAGTCGGGCAGGGCCAGCGCCATCACGCGATCGTGCCCTGGCAATCGGTGATCAAGTTCAAGCCCGGCGCCGAGCCGGAGGCTGAGCCGGACGGCCCGATCTTCAGTCGCCTGCGCCGAATGGGCATGGAGCAGCGCGCGGGCGGACCGGGAAGGGCGCGGCTTATGGGCATGCGGCGCGGACTTTCCGGCGGACCCGAAACCATCGCGCGCAGCGGGCCGGCCGTAGAAAAGCTGAGTCATGTCGAGGATTCCACGCTGCGGGCGCGACTGGAAACCCTGCTGGCGATCAAGGCGCTCAAGCGCGATCCACGCATCGAGTACGCCGAACCCAACTACAAAGTGAGGGCGATGGCAGTCCCCAATGATCCGGGCTTCGCGTTTCAATGGCACTATCCCCTGATCGACCTACCCGCGGCCTGGGACACCACTGCGGGCAGCCCGGAAGTCGTCGTCGCCGTGATCGACACCGGCATTCTCTCCGGACACCCGGACCTGGGCGGGCAGTGGGTCGCCGGGTACGATTTCGTGCGCAGCGCCCAAAGTGGCGGGGACGGGGACGGCATAGACCCCGATCCCGAGGATACCGGGGGTGGGAGGGGCGGTGCGTCGAGCAGTTTTCACGGCACCCACGTCAGCGGCACCATTGCCGCCGCCGGAAACAACGGGATCGGCGTGGTCGGAGTCGCCTACAACGCACGCATCATGCCGCTACGAGCACTGGGGGTTGGCGGCGAAGGCACCACATACGATGTCGACCAGGCCATCCGTTTCGCCGCCGGTCTCCCCAACGACTCCGGCGCTGTGCCGGCCAGGCGTGCGGATATTATCAACCTGAGCCTGGGTGGCGGGCCGTTCAGCCAGTCCAGCCAGGAGCTCTACCAGCGAGTACGCGCCGCCGGTGTCAGCTTGGTCGCTTCCGCCGGCAACGAGGCCTCGGGCCTCCCCTCCTACCCGGCCGCCTATGACGGCGTGATTTCGGTAGCGGCAACAGACGCCCAGCGGCGGCGCGCCAGTTACTCCAACACCGGCAGTGCCATCGATATCGCTGCACCCGGCGGCAACAACGGCGTCGACCTGAACGGCGATGGCTACCCGGATGGTGTACTGAGCACCGGCGGCCTGGAGACGGGTGGCAGCTACGGTTATACCTTCCAGAGCGGTACCTCCATGGCTGCGCCCCATGTCGCAGGTGTGCTCGCACTGATGAAATCCGTGAACCCCGGCCTGAGCCCCGCCGACATTGACGCGCTATTGATCCGCGGCGACCTGGGTGATGACCTCGGCGTCCCCGGCAGGGATAATGAATTCGGCTACGGCCTCATCAATGCGCAACGCGCCGTGCTCGCCGCGATTGAAGCAGCCGGCGGTACCCCGGCCGACAATCCTGTGCTGAGTGCATCCGCCAGTACCCTGAACTTTTCCAGCCAGGTGGAAACACTGGAGTTGGAATTGCGCAATGGCGGCAGCGGTGAACTCGAGTTGATCGAGCTTACCCCCTCGGAGCCATGGCTATCCCTCAGCCCACTGGATGCTGCCGGCAACGGCCTGGGCGTTTACCAGGTGACGGTTGACCGAAGTAATCTGGCGGCGGGGGTGTATGCAGCGGATATCACCGCCCGTTCATCGGTCAACACGCTCACCGTGAGAGTCATCATGTCGGCCGGTGGCGACCAGGAGGGCGATGTCGGTGTCGTCTATATATTGCTGTATGAGCAGGGGGCCGAGGACCCGGTTGCGCAAGTCGCCGCGACTGCGCGGGACGGGCGATACCAGTACGCGTTCGCTGATCTGCCACGGGGCCGATACGAGATATTTGCCGGCAGCGACGCGGATAACGATTTGCTTATCTGTGATGCCGGGGAGGCTTGCGGCTCATGGTTGACGGTGGATCAACCGGCCAGCATCGAACTTGAGTCGAATCGGGATGACGTCGACTTCCCGGTGGATTACCAGATTGCCATACCCACAATTTCAGCGGGAGGAAAGGCCGCCCGGCCCGATAGCGGCCAGGCTGAACCGAAAAGAAGGCGCAAATAAGCCAGGGGGCTTTTCAGGGGATGAAGAGGGCGCCCCCGAGCATGCGGGACGCCTGAACAGCCTCCATCAAGCCGACCTGGCTTGACGGGCCCTTATTTTTTCTTCTTGGCTGCCGCTTTCTTCTTGGCCGGAGCCTTCTTCTTGGCTACTGCCTTCTTCTTGGCCGGTGCCTTCTTCTTGGCTACTGCCTTTTTCTTGGCTGGAGCTTTCTTGGCTACGGCTTTCTTCTTCGGTGCAGCTTTCTTCTTCGCTACCATGGTTGTATCCCCTTTTACAGTTACGTAATTTTCAGCAGCTTCGCGGGCTACCTTGCTGAAACCAGCAATCGCCTGCGTCAACTCCTGAACCTGCTTTTTCAACACTTCCACTTTTTGCTGTTTGTCGGATCCGGTTCCAGCTTTCAAAACCGCCATCGCCTTGTTGAGACTGGCATTGGCAGAACTGTGTTTCTTCCGGGCTACACTCAATTCGCGTTTCGCTCTTGCGTGTAGTCTTTCAGTTTCAGCTACCAACTTCTTTCTCAACCGCTCGACCTTGTTACAGGTCTGCTCAGCAATCTTGGTCGCCTGAGCCAGTTCCTTCTCCAACACTTTTATTATCACTCCACTGGTGATAGGTACCGCACGGCTAGTGTATGACGAAATAAAAAAAATGTAACGTCTAATTTTTGATCGGCAAGCGAGAATTTTTCAGCGCCTTCGATAAAATTTTTTGTGGCCGCGGCAAGCTGTAGACTCTTTCATTCATCAGCACTTACTCGCGGATTCACTTGTGCTGCCAAGTGATGTATCACGGAGCTTTGCTGCGTGTACTCTTAAGACGTTGAAAAAAACACTGCAAATACAGCATAGAAATCATTTCCGCTTTAAGGCATTGCTCGCCGCGCAAAAGAAAGCGCTGACATCACCACACACGACGCACGAAGAAATTTCATTGCGTCGCGAAGTGGCCGGCGAATTTTCCGCAAGCACCGCACCATTTCGCCAACTTGGTACTTTTTCACAGCTGGAGTTTGGACAACCGGTTTTCGCAGCGAGCATGTATGAAACGCGGTGCAGACGGCACCTTATCATCCTCCACAAAAAAGCCACCCGCAGGTGGCTTCGACACTCAAGGAACTACCGACCAACGGCAGATTTAGTTCTTCACCTGCAGCATAAATTTGGCAGCGGCCAGGCGCGTCTCTGCATCCAGGTGGGACTGTGGAGGCATCTCGGGATAATCGGGGCGCTTCTTCACAGGATTCGCCGCGTACTCGGCGATGCCTTCCGGATTATCCATATACAGTGCCTGGATGATCTGGGTGGGAGGACCGATCATGCGGGAGCCGTAGGCGTGACAACCCGCGCATATCCCATAAAAAGCGAGCTTGCCCTTATCCATGTCCTCCATGGAACGCGGGGGCACTGGCTCAGCCCGGGTATAGCTGGCCACGTTGGCGGTGGTAGAGAACTCACAGTCGCCGTATTTGTCGAGACCAATGGTGCGGAAACGCTCCGGGTTGAGGATGCAGCCATCGTCCATGCCTACTGTATCGACGATATCGGGACCGGTGGTGGTCATCATGGCCGCCAACGCGGCGCGCACAACCGGCGCGGGGTCCTTGCCGTTGTCCTGCATGATGTTATTGAGAATCCTGGGGCGGTTGGGATTGGGTTCGGAGTCCGGATCGTTGGCCGCGTTACCGGCCAGCGCGAAATCGGTGAATGTGATGCCGACCGAGTTATTGCCGGTGATGATGTTGCCTTCGACAACCACATCGTCGCAGGCCATTACCAGTACGCCGGTACCGGCGGGAATGTTGGAGACCAGGGAGCCGGGTATGGCAAAGTTCTCGTGGTTATTGTCCACGATGAAATTATTGCGAATGAGCACATCGCCGCAGGTCTTGATAGGCAGGCCGGGTGTAATGAAGGCGAGAATACCACCGGTATTGTTGTAGACGTAGTTCCCTTCGACCAAGGCGTGACGGCTGTTCTCGATCTCGATGCCGGCAACGCTGTCGAATACCTGGTTGAATACGACATCGACATGGTCTGACATGCCGACATAGATAGCCGCATCTTCAATGCCGGAGACGATATTGTGGGAAACGATGCCATTGTCGCCCAACTGGGGGAAAATGCCGTAGACGCCGGTGTCGACAATGATGTTGTTGCGGATGATGTAGTTGTTACCGGCCTGACCCATCACCCCGTTGCCCTTGTAATTGGTGATGTAGAGGTTTTCCACGGTGACGCCATTGCCGGAATACAGCACCGCATCGTTGCGCAAGCCCTCGCCTTCGAGCACCGGGTATTTACCCTGCTCGATGACACCCGAAAGGGTTATATTGTCCTTGTCTATATAGACGGTTTCCTTATAGGTACCGGGCATGACCTTTATTACGGCGCCGGGCTTCGCCGCGGTTACCGCGGCCTGGATGGACTCGCCGTCCTTGACGACAATCAGTTCACCGCTGGTGGGGGTGACCAGGCTGCGCACGGCAGTTCCGGGGGCAGCAGGCACTTCCTCGGTCCCCTCCGAGGTGAATGCGGCCTTTGGCTCGCTATCGAGCTTGATCACAGTCGCCGGTTTCTGGCCGGACTGGCCAAGGAAGTAACCACCGGCAAGCAATACCACGGCGCCCACTGTTATTGCTATTTTATTCATTTCTCGATGCTCCATGTTGAGGGGTATCGCCCGCCAGGGCGATCTTATTGTGAACCGGCTGCATGCCCGAGGGCAAACTTGCCGGCTCAGCCGGTTTGAAACTTTCATCGGTCAGGGTCTTGAGAAAATCCACCAGCCGGTCCAGCTCGTCATCGCGGAGCTTGGGCTCCCAGATATGCCAGTGAATCTTCAGCTCCTCCCCCGGGGGTACCGCGTGCCCGCGCCCCCCGGTATAAAAGGCCACCGCCTCGCGCAGGGTAGCGAAGCGGCCCGAATGCATGTAGGGCGCTGTCAGCTCGATATTGCGCAGCGAGGGCACCTTGAATCCGCCGCGAAGGCTTGGCTCGCCGAGGGGCACCGAAGCACCCGGGTCAAACGCCATGCCCTCGGGCTCGGGCGTACCGATCACCGCAATCTGCTGATTGGTAAATAGCGGCGGCGTGTGGCACTCGGCACAGCGCGCGACGAAGGAGCGAAATATATTCATCCCCTCTTTCTCGGGTTCGGTCAGGGCATCGGCATAGCCATGGGCGTACTGGTCGTAACGGCTGTTCAGGGTGATGAGTGAGGACTGGAACGCAGCAATGGCCATTTCCACCTGCTCCAGTCGAATTGTCGCATCCGCAGTCTGGAAATCTTCAGGCCAGGCCTGCCGGAACAGCTCCCGGTATAAAGGAATCCCGTTCAGGGTGCGCAGCAACTGCTCGGGGTTGTTGGCCATCTCCTTTGCATCGTAGAGGGGGCCGCGCAGCTGTTCTTCCAGGGTAGCTGCCCGGGCATCCCAGAAAAAACGCTGCCCGAATGCGACATTCCACAGGCTCTGCGCGGAGCGGTTCACCGTTTGCCCATTGGCGCCCACGCTGCGGCCGCGGCCATCGGAAAAACCGAGGGCGGGGTTATGGCAGCTGGCGCAGGAGACCGTACCATCGCCCGACAGTACCGGGTCGAAGAACAGGTAGCGGCCCAGGTCTATCTGCTGCGGCGAGAAGCCGTCGCGGTAGGGCGGCAACCCGGTTTTAAGGCCGCCCACGCCCGCAGCCTGGAGCGAATCGTACATCTGGTACATGCTGCGCAACTTGCACTGGCCGCTGCTGAGCTCAAAGCCCGGCGGACAGTTCTCACTCAGTACGAATGCCGCCGGAGCCGCCAGCGCTGGCAGGCCGGCGGCGAACAGGGTACAGACCAGAGCCCCGCCGAGATTTCGGCTGAAGAAATTCAGCGCCATTACTGGGGCAGGCTGCGGATATAGGCGACCACAGCCGCCACAGCCGCTTCATCGGGCAGGACACCGGCCATGGCGCGCATCTGCTTGCCGGTACGGTCCTGGGCATGGCTACCCCGGACGCCGCCGCGAAAGGCCTCGAGTTGGGTAACGAGGTACCAGTCATCCGCCCCTGCAAGGCGCGGCGAATTAAGGGCGGGGTTGCCCTCGGCGGCAGGGCCGTGACAAGCGGCACAGAACTGGCGGTAGTAGCCAGCGCCCGCCTCGGCATCGGCCTCTACGGTGACGGCGGAAACGCCACCCTTGAGAGTTGCTATAAAAGAAGCGATATCGTACATGGCCTGGTCATCGGCCAGGGTTGCCGCCATCGCGGCCATCTGACGGGCGCTGTCACCGGCCTCATTGCCGCCGCGAACACCGGCTTTGAACTTCTGCAACTGCTCGACAATGTACACGGGGGCCAGATGAGTCAGGCGCGGCGCATTGAGACTCCGGTTGCCCTCACCCTGGGCTCCGTGGCAGGCTGCACAGCTTGTGTACAGCTCGCCGCCCCGCTGCGGATTGTCCTTGGCAAAGGAAGCGGTCGCCGCCGCTGACAGAACCAGTGGCAGGAGTATCCGGATCAATCGCATAAGGCTTCCTCCATAAAGGGCGGACCAGGGTAGCCGGAGGCCAAACCCGACTCGGATCACGTATACTAAGCGCCAAGATTAAACCTGGCTGAAAGGCGTGCTGACAATAATTACCTTTCGGCGGGAGCCGGTGCGGGAATTTCACCCGTCATTGGGCTAGAATCATCCCGCAACGCCCGCGCTGCGGGATTCGATGGTACAGCATTCAACAATGCCTAGGGAGTACGCTGGATGGAATACAACCCCGAAATACACAGTATAGAGTGTCCAAAGTGCGGGCATGGGATGACCGAGATCACCTATGGTGGCGATGTCGTCATCGATCGCTGTACGAATTGCGATGGCCTCTGGTTCGACCACGGAGAAGCCGAGCTGCTGAAGAATAAGTGGATGGGGGACGCCCTGGATATGGGGGATGCCAAAGTAGGCAAGCAGTGGGATAGCGTTGAAGACATCGCCTGTCCGCGCTGTGGCAAGGACATGGTGAAAACGGCCGATCCGGTCCAGTCCCACGTCTGGTATGAGACTTGCCCGGAGCACGGCATGTTCATGGACGCCGGCGAGTTCACCGACTACAAGCACGAAACGCTTGCCGACTGGTTCCGCGGCCTGATCAAGGGTAAACGCGCCTGACCCCATGAGCAGGACCACGGACGATGTCCGTATTGCCAGTGCCCGGCCGCTGATAACGCCCTGGGTACTGGCAGAAGAGCTGCCCCTGCCCGAATCCAGCGCCGATGGTGTCGCCGATGCCCGGCGCACGATAGAGCGTATTCTTGCCAACACGGACCCGAGGGTCCTGGCGATCGTCGGGCCCTGCTCAGTTCACGACCCGGCGGCTTTGCTGGATTTTGCGAGGCAATTCAAAGCGATATGTGAGCCGCTGCGGGACGCCATTTTCCCGGTGCTGCGCGTGTACTTTGAAAAACCGCGCACGGTGGTGGGCTGGAAAGGCCTCATCAATGACCCCGAGCTGGACGGCAGCTTCCATATCAACCGGGGCCTGCACCTGGCGCGCAGGGTCCTGCTTGACGTCAATCAGCTGGGCCTGCCAGCGGCCAGCGAGTTCCTCGATACCACCTTCGGCCAGTACTACGCCGACCTCGTCAGCCTTGGCGCCATCGGCGCCCGCACCGTCGAGAGCCAGATTCACCGGGAACTGGCCTCCGGGCTGTCGATGCCGGTGGGATTCAAAAACGGCACCAATGGCCAGATAGGGGTGGCCATCGACGCCATTCGATCGGCGCGGCACAGCCACTGGTTCCCGTCCCTCACCAAAGAGGGGACCCCGGCCATCCTGCAATCCACCGGCAACCCGAACGGCTATCTGATCCTGCGCGGCGGCTCGCAGACCGGGCCCAACTACGGGGCACAACAGATACGGGACGCCGCGGCGGCACTCGCAGCCCAGGAACTTCCCGCCTCGATTATCGTCGACTGCAGCCACGGCAACAGCGAAAAGGACTACCGCCGCCAGGCGGAGGTTTTGTCCTGTCTATGCGAGCAGATCGAGCAGGGTCAGCAGGCGATCCGCGGGGTAATGCTGGAAAGCCACCTGGTTGCCGGCAACCAGCCCCTGCAGCCGGGACGCGCCCTGACCTATGGCCAGAGCATCACCGACGCCTGCCTGTCACTGGCAGACACCGGCCAGCTGTTACAACTGCTCGCCGCCGCTGTGCGCAAGGCCAATAGCGCCTGAGCCTGTCCTGGCCGCCTACCAGGTATAGCCGAGGCGAAGCCTGTAGGTCTGGTCGAGCTTGTCCACACCCTCCACCGCGCCGGCGTCATAATCCAGCTGGAGTTCGGCCGCCGCCTCCAGGCTCCACAGCAGCGGAAACGCCAGGCCGAGGACGTTATTGAGAATATAGTCCGAGGTGTCTTCCACGCTGAGGATACCGCGGTGGTCGAAGTAAAGGCGCGAATCCCCTCCCAGGTAGTTGCTGGATGCATTGAGGGTCCAGTTGGCGGCGGCGTAGTCGTCATCTTCGGCTTCAATGAAGTTCTCATTCACATAGGCAGCACCCAGTTCACCGGAAAGCGTGAAGATCGGCTCTTCATAGAACTGGCGGCCGAGGTAGGGGCCAACCAGGTAGCGCAGGTCAAGGTCGGTAAACTTGTCCTGCTCCGCCGAGGTCTGGATGCCGACATAGAGCGACCCATCCAGGAAATAGTCATATTTGCCCTGGCCATACCACTTGTCCACGGTGGTCTCGCTGTCGGTCTTGTCTTTCTCGCCATTGCCACGGAGGGTGTAGCGATCCTGCGTGCTGCGCCAGATACTCTCCAGGCTGTAGTCCAGCTCATCGGTATCCGTGTTGCCGCGCTGGGCCGCCACGGCAAAGCTGACCAGCCCGCTCCACTTGTAACCCTGGCCCAGCTCCCAGGGCTCCGGATTGACCAACAGCAACTCGCTGAGGGGGTAGGCTTCCTCAGGGCTGCTTGCGGTGCCTGTTACCAGCACTTCGTTCTGGATGCGCAGGGGTTGCTCGGGTATCACGGTCTCATCCGCCAGTTGGATCAGCACCGGGTCGGCGGTCTGCAGCGAGGCGATTTTGTCCAGCTCGATGCTGAGGGTACCGGCAAAATCAGTCTCGACGGTGACCACGCCGTCGCGGGTGCCGGTGACCTTGCCGAGGATTTTTGAACCGCTCTTGAGCACGATTTCATCCTGGACAACCGCGCTTTCGCCCGCATGCCCCGGGGACACACAACCCAGCGCAACGACCAGGCCGAGGCAAAGCCTGTGGAGATACTTTTTCATTTTCATAAAATCAACCCTTGTATAGCCGCTATATGGCGCGACCTGTTCGCTGATGAGAGCGCAGATGATATCGAAATCGGCGCCGGCGACAAAGCCGACAGACTGTGAACCGACAGGCTCTGCCTGGCTTTCACCGGGCGATCGCGCAGCGGGATTAGTTGTACACTCTGCATTCAGTCCGGGGCCGAGGGCTGCTAGACTTGTGCACCGCTGACCTGAGGAGCCGCCCGTGGAAAAATACGACTACGACCTGTTTGTGATCGGCGCAGGCTCGGGCGGCGTGCGGGCTGCGCGAATGGCCGCCGGCTTTGGTGCGAAGGTGGCGGTCGCAGAAGATCGCTACATGGGCGGGACCTGTGTCAACGTGGGTTGTGTGCCGAAAAAGCTCTACGTCTATGCCTCCGAATTTTCCAAGTCTTTCAGCGATGCCCGCAACTTCGGCTGGGACAGCAGCAAACCTGCGTTCAATTGGGCCACGCTGCGGGACAACAAGAAAAGGGAGATATCCCGGCTAAACGGCATCTATAGCCGGCTGCTCGAGGGAGTAAAAGCCGATGTGATAGACGGCCGCGGCAGGATCGCCGATGCCCATACCGTTGCGGTTGGCGAGCGTACATTCAGCGCGGGGAAAATCCTGGTCGCCACCGGCGGCTGGCCCCACATACCCCGGTTTCCCGGCAGTGAGCTGGCTATCAGTTCCAACGAGATCTTCGACCTCGAGCACTTTCCCAAACGGCTGGTCATTGTCGGGGGCGGCTACATCGCGGTGGAGTTCGCCGGCATTTTCAATGGCCTGGGCTCACAGGTTACCCAGCTCTACCGGGGACCCCTGTTCCTGCGCGGCTTCGACGCGGACATCCGCGCCCATGCCGCGCGGGAAATCGCCAGGACAGGCGTTGACCTGCGCTTTGAGGTCAATGTCGAATCGATTGCGAGGGGAGCCAAATGCCTGGTGCTTACCTTGACCGATGGCAGCAGTATCGAAGCCGACACAGTGTTGTATGCCACGGGTCGCAAGGCCAACATCGACGGCCTGGGCCTGGAAAACGTCAGGGTAGAGGTCAATGAGTTCGGCAACGTGGTGGCGGACGGGGAATACCGTACCGCGGAACCCAGTATTTTTGCCCTTGGCGACGTGACCGGTGGCATGGAATTGACACCCGTAGCCCTGGCGGAGGGAATGTCCTTCGCGCGCCGCCAGTTCGGCGGACTGGAAAACACGGTGGACTATGACTTCATCCCCACCGCCGTATTCTGCCAGCCCAATATCGGCACGGTGGGATTCACCGAGGAACAGGCCCGGGCCAGATTCGGCCATATCAGGCTGTTCAAATCCACCTTCAAACCGATGAAACACACGATCAGCGGCCGCGAAGAGCAGAGTTTTATGAAACTGGTCGTCGACAAGGCCACGGACCGGGTAGTGGGAGCCCACATGGTGGGGCCGGATGCGGGGGAAATCATGCAGGGTTTCGCCATCGCCATGAGGGCAGGTGCAACCAAGGCGCTGTTTGATACCACCATTGGCATCCACCCGACCGCGGCCGAGGAATTTGTCACCATGCGCGAGGCCTGGACCGAAGACTGATGGCTGAATTCGACCTGTGGCAGGCAGCCCTGCTGGCCGCCGTGGGAGTCGCCTCCGGCTTTCTCAATGTCATCGCGGGGGGCGGCTCCCTGCTCACAGTGCCGGTGCTGCTGTTCATGGGGCTACCGGGCCCGGTCGCCAACGGCACCAATCGCATCGGCGTCCTGGCCCAGAATCTCACCGCCATCGCCACTTTTTTTCGCCGGGGTTTCAGCGAGTTCAGACTGAGCCTGAGCCTTGCCGCCTGCTCGGTACCGGGAGCCATCGCGGGCGCACTGCTGGGGACGGAGTTGGAAGGCGAATGGTTCAACCGCATCCTCGCCCTGGTAATGATCGGGGTAATGCTCATCATGCACTTCAACAAGGGCAACAGGGAATGTCCCGTCAACTACCAACCGACACCGGCGCAGCTGCTAAGGGGTCACCTGCTCATGGTGGCGGTGGGTTTCTGGGGAGGGTTCATCCAGATCGGGGTGGGTTTTATCATCATGCCTGTTCTCAACCGGGCCATGGGCCTGGACCTGGTGCGCACCAATATGCACAAGGTATTTATCGTGGCGGTATTTACCCTGGTCGCCCTGGTAGTTTTCGCCAGCAGGGTGGAAATCCTGTGGCTGGTAGGGCTGGCACTGGCGCTGGGCAATGCCATCGGCGGTTACCTGGGCGCGCA